>NZ_JAMTCC010000005.1:0-182689 GCF_025370265.1 Shewanella septentrionalis
AGCAAGGTACAGTGAGTTGCAGGACATGAGATCCCATTTTTAAGCCAGGTCAGTCAATAATTGATTATTTACTTTTTATAAGGGAACGACCAAGTGTTCTTGGGCGTTTTTATATTTGGATTAACCAATCGTAATGCATCGTATAGTTCGCTTCGCTTATATGGATAGTTGGGACTCAATAAAACTGATGAACCATTATTCATTTTCACTGAAATGAGGCTAGCGTTTGCGCCTATATCTGTACTGTGTTCAATTTCAATAATGTCTTGCGGATTGACGCTGAACGTCCATTCTTTAAAAGTAGGATGAAATGAGCTCAACTCAGAATTTGTAAGCTTGATATAAAATTTTGCCGGATGAGTAAGTAACCATGCTGCTAGCAACAATAGTACAAGCTCTGACCCAACAACAATATATTTTATATAAAACAAGAATTCGTCATAAAAAGGCTCATTTTTTGAAATCAACATCCAAATAAGCCAAAGGATAAGCGGCAAAAATAGCATATTGAAAACGAGCACTTTGGCTTGTTGTTTACGGCTTCTTTCGTAATAGAAAAATGTGCGTTCGATATGCATACATTTAACGCCCAGATTTAGCACGAAAAGCTGCGCGGCGGGTTGACGTTGCAGCCGGCACTTTTTGCTGGCGACAACATTTGTTTGTTATGTATCCGATGATTCATTAAACAATATCTTATTTGAAAATGGATCTGTCACAGTGAAACACCTCGCCCCCCAAGTTGCCTCTTCAATGCTTGGCTTATTATATTTGTATGGCATTGCAGTAATTTGTGTAAAAAGTTTATCTAGGTTGCTGACATTAACGAAAACCTTACTGCCAGGCGTGCAGTCACCGGAATGTTCACTTAGGTGTAGAACAAAATCGCCAAGCGACACTTGCATATAAATAGGGTAACCCTCTTCAAAACGATGTTCCCAATCTAACTCCATGCCAAGAAAACCAAGATAAAACTCTTTGGCTTTATCTTCATCAAAAATCCGCATAATTGGGATAGCCTGAAACTCCATGTCAACAACTCCATCACTGATAAAACCAAACAACTAACTATTCTAGATCGACAACATAATGCACTTTAGGATTACCCACAACACGCTCAGATTAAAATGGCTTATTAAACGAGCGCTTTGGCAAAATGAGGATATAAAAAATGGCAGCGAAAAAGATTTGCGCTGCCATTTCGGTGAAAAAAGCTCAGTCGATGTTGTTACAACAATCCTTTACATAAAGGCTTTAGTGAACGCTTCCTTCGACTGGCGAATGTAATTACGGGCGCTTTGGGCGTGTTGCTCCCATACGGCACGATCGCTTGGGTCGGTGAAGGGGTTTTGCTCAGTGGCAATTGAGCGCTCAAATTTGTCGTAGAAGGTTAGCATGGCCGAAGTGATCTGGTTAAAACGCTCCTTGAATTCTTGAAATTCATCAATTTTTTCAGTGGTTTTAATCATGTACTGCACCAGTTCAGCATTGCTATTCGAAGCCAATAAAGCTTCGGCTTTGGCGCTGATATTGGCACTGGCCTCAGTTATCACAAGTGCTCGGGTTTGCTCGTCTTTACTCATCACTCGGCTGTAGTTTTCAGGCGTGCGGGCAATGCCGGCATGCTGCAAATAGCCGCGTAGATGCTTATCGAGATCCTTACGAAACGTATCTAAGTTCTTCTGCATGCTGACTAAATCATTGTCTAGTGCCGTGACTTGTTGCAGCTCTTTTTCGATTTCAGACATAAAGCGTTCGGCCTGCTGATAAATTTTCAGGCCATTTTCTTCAGCAAACTTTTTATCGCTACGGCTCAAGTCGCTGTTGTCATAGTTGGAGCGATCGAAGGTCGCGGCCAAGAATGATTTAAAGGGTTCGGCAAAGGCGGAATAAGCACCGGCACTGACCACATTTAAGGTCGCGGTGGCTAAGTCGCCAAAGGGTTTCACCATAGAACCCAAGCGTGCCTGCTGGATAGGTGATGCCACACGTTTAGTGTCGGATAGCACCGACCTAAAGGTGTTATATCCCATAGGGTTAGACATCTTGTTGCGCTCAGAGGTTGCCAACACAAAGGTGATACTGGAATAGATGGCATTCGAGTATTCGAGGTATTGTCTTTGGCTCTCAAGCTGGGCGGCGTAGTTTTTGCCTAAGGTGCGGAATGACTCAGACTGCACTTCGTAGTTCTTGTCAGCTTTAAGCTTATCTAAAATCCCGCCGATAATTTTCTGCTCATTTTTTTGCAGGGCCATATCGAGGCGAATTTTATCTAAGCTCAAATCATCAAGACTGATGGGACCATTAATGGACTCAATGTCGAGGCGAATATACTGGCGGCTCGGATCGTCGATAGAGACTCTGTGCGCTAAATATTCGTTCGCACCCGGAGTGATATCGATTAAGGCAACATGCTGCCACTGGGCATCGAGTTTTAATACTGGTGAGGTTAATACATTGATCCGATACTGGGTTTGAGTATTTTGAGTTTTAACCCAAAACTCCAATAGACCCGCTTCAGAAATGGGATACTTGCTGACTATGCTGCTATTGCCTTCGGCACATAACAACGCACTTTCACCACTGTGGGGTTCAGCGCCTTCAAATTGACAACCCATGATCCACGACCAAGGTTGAGATAAACGATTGCCTTCAAAGTCGCTGGCAAACACTAACTCATTCTCTTTGGCACTGGCATTAACTGTGGTTAACACGCCAAGCAACAGCATAGAAATGACTGCAGTGGTGCGCATAAGGGCCTCATAAAACATAAATTACTAAAATCAACGAGCGAGTCATTCGGCTCAATACCCAGTTATATCGACGATCAACTGACCCAAATGTCAAAGCGAATCTAGCTGGTTTTCTGAGGGTTATGACCTCGAAAAAACCGCCCGCTTGAAGGCGTCATTTTTGATAGCAGATTAAACCAGCGAAATGTATCAGAGGCCATCATCCCACGCTAGCCCTAAGTCATGTTTGGCGCAGAAAGATAGCAGTTGAATGGCAATCGGGGCCATGAATCGCCCCGATACTGAAAACAATCGTGAAATTAATGGTGAAATCAATTGTAAAATCGATTATGAAACTCAGGGAAAACTAACTACTTATGTCCGCTATTCTGGTTCTGTTCTTCCAGCTTGTCTGGCCGCTTATTTTGCCTTCTTTTGCCCTCTTCCCTCATCATCAGCGCACGCAAAAAGCAGGCACAGACAAGACTGGAACAAAACAGAGTTATTGCAGCCGAGCCTCGACTCGCTTCATGGCGTAGAACATCCATATCGTCAGAATAGTGCTACAGGTTGCGAGCGATACCCACACACCAATCACACCGAACATCCAAGCGAAGCAGTAGATAATCGCCGCGATCAGGATAAGTTTAGCGCCGGTCAGCATAGAGGCTTGTTTCGAGCAATTAATCGCTTGGAAGAAACTCGCACCGACTAAGATTAAGCCTTCCATCGGTAAGCCCCAGAAATACCAGCGCATACCTTCAATCGCCACGGGCGTTAGGTTCTGATTATCGCCAGCAAACAAATACACTAGCCATTCAGGGCGAGAATAAATCAGCGCTAAGCCCAAGGCTGCGGTGAGCAGCGTCATGCCAAAGGCGATATTACGTGCTTGCTTAACTCGATCGAAACGCCCAGCGCCCGCATTAAAGCTATAAATTGGCTGCGTGCCGAGGGCAATACCTTCAAAAATCAGATAGAAGAATGCTTCTGTGTAACTCACCACGCCATAGGCTGCCACATGTAAGGGGCCGCCCACCCACAAAAAAGCTGTGTTGTGCAGGGTTAACACTATCGACAAATAAAGGTTCATCAAAAAGCTGGGTAAACCCACACGGGCTATGTTCAAGCAATTGTCGAGCTTGAGCTTCATCTGCTCAAGGTTGATCTTCAGCTGAGTGCGAGGACTGAAAAAGTGCTGCAAACACAAAAGCCCAGTCACCGCCTGCGACATCATAGTCGCAATCGCAGCGCCCGCTAAACCAAAGGGGAAGACCACAATAAACAGCCAATCTAAGAAAGTATTTAATACACCGCCCAAGATCAGCACCCAAGTTACCATGGATGGCCGACCATCATTACGCAGCAATGTGGTGAAGGTCATTGAAATAATGGGGAAATGACACAGGGCAAAATACCAGAACAGATATTCGTTGGCGTTTTCGAGAATGTCCCCCTGCGCCCCGAGGGCGATCAAAATATCCCGCGAGAATATCCCACCAATGAGGGCAAAAATGGCTCCCGCCAATAAACACAAACTAAAGGCATTACCGAGCAATTTACGGGCCTTAGCTACATTGCCTTGACCAAGATTGATCGACACTAATGCCGCGCTGCCCATGCCGATCATGGCGCCAATCGCATACAAAATAGCGCCGACTGGATAGGCTAACATCATCCCCGCCAGCCCAGTTTCACCCAAATAGTGGCCAACGAAGATGCCATCAATCGTCACATAGACGCCCGTCACCAACATAGAGGCGATGGTGGGTATGGTATAGCGCCAAAAAAGCTTCGCAATCGGCTCCTCGAGCAGGCTCATATCCGCAGGAGCATGATTAGATGTTATTGCTGTCATTAGCGTTTCTCACAAAAAAGGGGGCAAGAGTCGTATCTATTTAGAAAAATGATCGGGTGAACAAAAATGCGACAATGGATTGTACCTAAAATCAGCCGTAACTCAAAGCAAGTTAAGTATGAAGATGTAACCACAAAGATTAATCATCACAATGACTTAAGTGTACACAGTCCAATTTCAGTCAAATGACAAACCGAGCACAGTCCAATAACAGATGTAGGCTAACTCATCATTTTTTGCTACTTTTTTGGTGTTTAAGGCCGAATTAGGTAAAGTATCAGCTCAAGCAAGCCTATTCGCGTATTTTAGCAAGATGAAATGATTAACTATAAAAATTTAAGATATTGATAATTAATGGTTTAATTGATAATAAATTCAATAAAAATAATAAGGGAAGGACATGAGTCAGAATAGTCCAAATGCAGGCAACGATCTGCGGGAAGTCAAACAGCTCGGTATGTGGGCCTCCATTACTAGCTTAGGTTATGTGTTTTGGCTGGTCGGCGGGATGGAGTTAGTCGAGCGTATCGCTTACTACGGCGTCAAAGCCAGTGCGGGACTGTACGCTAAAGCGCCTGAGTCTGCGTGCGGCCTTGGGATCAGCCTAAGCGACTACGGCATTATTATTTCCCTCTGGGCGATCATGCAAACCTTTGTCCCAGTGTTCACCGGTGGCATGTCTGACCGCGTCGGCTACAAAGAAACCATCTTTGGCTCCACCATCATTAAAATCTTTGGCTATCTGGTGATGGCATTCTTCCCCAGTTTTTGGGGCTTTCTTGCTGGCGCATTACTCCTCGCCATCGGTACTGGGATATTTAAACCGGGCATTCAAGGCACCTTAGTGCTGTCCACTAATCGCAATAATACCTCTATGGCTTGGGGCATTTTTTACCAAGTCGTCAACATTGGCGGTTTCCTCGGGCCGTTAGTGGCCGTACATATGCGCCAATTGTCGTGGGACAATGTGTTTTTCGCCTGCGCCGCGATTATCTCACTCAACTTCTTATTTTTACTGACCTATACAGAACCAGGCAAAGCCGAGCGACTAGAGCGTAATAAACAAATCAAGTCGGGTGAAGTCAAACAAGAAGCCCTGTGGCGTGATGCTTGGCGTGAGCTGAAAAAGCCGATTGTGATCTACTACATGTTGGTATTTGCAGGCTTTTGGTTCTTGTACAATGCCATATTCGATGTGTTGCCTATCCATATTTCCGAATGGGTCGATACCAGCGTAATCGTCACATCCCTTTTTGGCAGCGAAGGCACCAGTAACGGCATTCTGCAATTTTGGCTTGGCCTCAATAACAAAGGCACTAAGGTGATGCCAGAAGGCATGCTCAACCTTAATGCCGGCATGATCATGACCAGCTGTTTTATCGTCGCCGCACTGACGGCTAAATACCGCATCACTACTGCTATGTTTGTTGGTTGTTTGCTGAGTATTTTGGCCTTTGTGTTTATCGGCGCCTTCCATGCGGCTTGGTTTATCGTGCTCGCAATTGCTATGTTCTCCATTGGCGAAATGATGATTAGCCCGAAGAAAAATGAGTTTATGGGCAACATAGCGCCCGAAGGTAAAAAAGCCATGTACTTGGGCTTTGTGATGTTACCCCAAGGGATCGGCTGGGGATTAGAAGGCTACTTTGGCCCTAAACTCTATGAGATTTATGCATCGAAAGAATTGTTTTCGAGGGATTTATTGTTAGAGCGCGGCATGAACAGCACTGAGGTTAGCGCCATTCCCCAAGGTGAAGCCTTTACTACCTTGGTGAGCTACACAGGTGAAAGCGCCCAGGATCTTACCCAACTGCTGTACCACAGCCATAACATTGGCATGGCGTGGTACATCATCGCCGCCATAGGGACTATCTCAGCAGTGGGGATTTTTATCTATGGTAAGTGGTTACTCACACTGCAAAGAGCCCAGCAAGCCGCCTAAGCGGGACTCGCTAACCTCATTCGGGGTAAGGGCGATAAAGACAAGATAAGGGCTAGATAAGGGCAAGGTGAGGATCGATCTTCATCTTGCCTTATCAGTATCAAAAAGGACGCGTCAGCAGCTCAGGCGTAAATTGTTCAGGCGATAGCAATAAACCTAAGCTCTCGATTTGTGCATTCAAACGATTGAGATCTTGAGTCAGCGCAGGCAAGGTCAGGGTATTGTCATCGAGCTCATACACTTGCCTTAAACTCGTGTAATAAAACAGCAGTATAATCAAAGCATTCACATCATTTTGCGCCGCAGCGGCTTTAATCTTTATCAACTTGCGATAGATACGATTATGGAGCTGCTTTAATTGCCACACATAATAAATTTCGCTGAAGATGGGTTTGTCCTTCAAGTTATAAATCACTGCGCTACACAGACCCAGACTGAAAATCACCCCTAAGAGATTCAAATGGAAATTACCTGTTGGCTCACCCGGCACAGGCGTCGCACCAAACAGCGCAATCAACCCAGCTCCAAAAATCAGTGACAGCACGACTAAGCTAACAACTAAAATTACGATGAATAAATTCATGTTTTTACGGTACAAGGTTTTATCTATTTCCTGCAGCTTCATAACATCCCGCTCAAATAGGCCGCCTAGCGTTGGCGAATCAATCAATTAGTGGCAGAGCATACCGCAATCCCATTTATTCGGCCTTAACTGATTTAAACGCATAGCTAAAATACATTTTTCATCCTCACCCGCAAGCGATACAAATTGACACCTTTAGGTATCATTAAACGGTCTGAGGGATAGGGTGATGTATCAATTGAAGATCAACGGCTTAATACCCTTACGATTCTCACTAATCTCACGTTTATCTCAAAACATAAAAATGTTAACGTGCGCCCCAATCAAGGTAAAATTTGCTAACCTTAATCTCAGTGAATTTCATCATGGTATCGCCACCTTTGCGAGATACCTAGCCTTAAGCTCCCGCATTCATACCACACAAGGAATGCCATGATACCCAGCAAAGCCTTTGCACAAGTCATCCTTTTGGCGCTCAGCAGCCTTTGCTTGACTGCGCAGGCCAAAGACCTGCTGGCCGTGGGTACAAGCTTCAGCCAAATTTTCGAACTACAGCCTAATGGCGAATATACCGGCTTAGGTGTCGATATTTTAAATCGCTTCGCCCAGCAGCAAAGTGTGAACATTCACTATCAAATTACCCCTTGGCGCCGCGCCATTTCTATGGTCGAACGTGGCCAAGCGGATATTCTTATTGGTCCCTACGATACCCCAGAGCGTGAAGCAAACTTGGCTTTTGCGACGAAAGCGTTTTACCGCGATAACATGGTGTTCTATGCCCGTGTAGGCCATGAAATAATCTGGAATGGCGACTATGCCAGCATTAAAGGTCAACGGATTGGTAAGATGCAGGGTTGGAGTTATGGCCCGACGTTTAATGAACAAACTAAGTCATTGAACATCAATGAATTTGTCGATATTAAAAGCGGGATAGAACGCCTCTCTCGGGGTGATTTAGATTTACTCGCCACAAACAGCCGTAATACCGATGCTGTGCTCGCCCAAATCAAAATCCCTAAGGCAATTACCCCAATCACGCCGATAATCGATGTCCAAGATGGTTTTATGGCATTTCCTAAACAGGCGAAATTTGATCCCTTAAGACATAGGTTTGACAGCTTTTTCGATGAGATGATCCAAAATGGCACCTTTACGACACTCGGCCAAAAATATCGCGTAACCTTGCCTTACTGAGCCGGCGCGACTGATCATGCACGACTGTTCCTTCATGTACGACCGCTGCAACTTTATTAGCACCCGCCTAACCTATGCTCACATGTGTAATAAAGGGCGATGGGAAAGTCAGTGAGCAGTTAATCGTTAACAAAGACAGGCGAGCAACTGCAGCTCAATCTCGTCCCAATCGACGTCATTCACTGTAATCATCTCAAGTCTGGAATCTAAGGTGTCATCGAGTTCAACCACAGTAAACTCATGATCAATCCAGTTAAATCCAGCGATCCCCTCAGAGGTGATCATTACAGCCTTTAACCTCAGCAAGACTTGCCCGACGTCTGATGACTGAGTGTAACGCTGAATTAACGCCATTAATTTATCGAAATCAAACTCTTGTCTTGGTTCAAACACCCAGCCGCAGCTAAAACAGCCTTCGCCTTGATTCTGCTTGCGTACTATGCCACGTGCATCGAATTCGAGAGCGACTTCGATTGCGCCTTCGGCAAAAAGGCTTAGCTCACTCAAACGCGAACCACCCGTGCGGAACAGGCTTGGCGCTGTCGTCGGTAGGCTGCCCAGCTTTAAGCCCACGCTAGCATGCCCATTTATATTGAGTGACACGCGCCTTGGTTGGTTTAAATAATCCAGCAGCGCGCTAGGTAAAGGTTGCTGGTTAGTGTGGCTCACAACAGGAATATCAGTGCGCTCGATATGACTTAAATAGGTCTGTAACTCATAGAGTAACTTAGTATTTTCAGCGTCATATAAATCCGACTTAGTCGCGATAATCACATCGGCCACTTGCAGCTGTTGGATGAAGTTTGCATGTTCGCGATAGCGAGGATCGTGGATTTTACGCGCGTCCACCAAACATAAAGTACTGCGCAGTGAAATCACATTCTGATAATGGGGTGCACTCAATACTTTAATGATTTCATTAGGATGCCCAAGCCCAGTAGGTTCTATCAATAAGCGATCAGGTTTTGCTTTCGCAATCAACTGATTGATCGCCACTTGCGTCGGCACGCCCGCTGCGCAGCACATACAGCCCCCCGCCACCTCACGAATTTGTATGCCGTTATCGGATGAGTTCAGTAACCCCGCATCAATGCCAACCTCACCAAACTCATTGACCAGCACAGCCCAAGTCTCATCCGCGGGTTTAGTCGCCAGCAATTGTTTAATCAGAGAGGTTTTACCTACGCCTAAAAAACCTGTGATGATATTGGTGGGAATCGCTTTGATAATCATAAGGAAACTCGCTCGAATAGAAAGCTTGGCGCTCGAGTGTAGAAGTATTGGCTTTGAAGCTCAACAAAAAGCGCATCGGTGAGGATGCGCTTTTAGAATGGTGGGGCTATTTAACCAACTAAGCAAACGTTAAACAGCAAGGCTGACAGGCTCTTGGCGCTTATTAGCCTTGATTGTTGGGCTTAGCTTATTCTGGTTTAAATTATTTTGACTTAACTTATTTTGACTTGGCTTATTTTTACTTAGCTTATTTTACTTATTTTGACTTATTGGTGCGAGAGCCAAAACCTGACTTATTGCTCACCAAATTCGACTTAGGTTTAGTCGCATTAAACGGCTTACCTGAGCCTGACGCAGGCTTAGCACGGCTAGATGATTTATCGCCACCTGCTTTGCCTTTGGCGTACTTACCCTGACGAGACTGACCAATAGTACGATCCTGCGGCGCCTTATGGCTCCACTTTCCAATCGGCTTAATCGGTGCCGCGGGCGCATCACGGTAACGGGCAGGCAAAGGCGTGCCTTCTTCATAACCCGGTTGTACCGACACGGGCAGTTTCTGCTCAATCAAGGCTTCAATTTCAGCGAGCATTTCATCGTCAGAAGGTGACACGAACGAAATCGCGCGACCGGTTAATCCAGCTCGGCCTGTACGACCAATACGATGGATATAGTCTTCGGCAAGGAAAGGTAATTCAAGGTTGATCACCATAGGCAAGGCATGAATGTCTAACCCACGTGCAGCCACATCGGTTGCCACCAGCACACGTAATTTACTGGCTTTAAACTCTTCTAACACCCGATTACGGGCGCCTTGAGTTTTATCGCCATGGAACACGCCTGCGGCTATGCCATCAAGCTTTAATTCTTGCAATAAATGCTCTGCGCTTTCTTTCGTGCTGGCAAAAACCAGTACTTGGCGCCAATTGTTGCGGCCAACGAGTTCTGACAACAGCTCGGCTTTACGACGTTTATCAACGCGATACACTTCCTGCACTACTGTGGAAGCCGTTGTCGTATCGGCAACATTCACCCACTGAGGTTCATTCAGCATTTTCTCGGCAAGTTGTTTCACCGCATCGCTATACGTGGCAGAGAACAACATGGTTTGATGCTGCGGCGCAATTAAGCGTTTCACTTTTTCAATGTCGCGCACAAAGCCCATGTCTAACATGCGGTCGGCTTCGTCGATCACTAAGGTCGTGACGCTCGACAGATCTAACTGGAATTGGCCGATAATATCGAATAGACGACCTGGGGTTGCCACCAAAATATCAACGCCCTGCTCTACCCCTTTACGCTGGGGATTCATGTTGGCGCCGCCGTAAACCGCTAAGGTTTTCAGTGGCAGGAACTGGCTGTATTTCTGGATATTTTCGCAGACTTGAATCGCGAGTTCACGGGTGGGAGTCATCACCAACGCACGTAAAATCGGTTTATCATTGCTGTCGCTTGTTAAAGACTCAGCCGCCAGCTTTTCAAGTACAGGCAGAGCAAAGGAAGCCGTCTTACCTGTACCCGTTTGGGCGCAGGCCATAATGTCTTTGCCTTCAAAGGCAAGCGGGATCACTTTCTCTTGCACTTGAGTGAGTTGCTGATAGCCACACTCAGTTATCGCATTCAAAATAGGAGAAGATAAACCGAGTGTTTCAAATTTCATAGGGACTCTTTAGCTAAGTAGTAAAACTTTGATGCGAGGTGATACTCAATGCCCCAACGCGGGGCCGCGGAGTCTAGCAAAATCCGCGGCGTTTTTATAGGCAATTATCATGTCTCAGTGAATATCCCCTCAGACACGGGAGACTAACGGCGGATCCTGCAGGTATTTTTGGGTAAATTCCCCCGCAGGCACAGGTCTTGAGAACAAGTAACCTTGGCCATAGTCACAACCTGCCGCCAACAACACTTGGCGCTGCGCCTCGGTTTCGACACCTTCGGCAATCACCTTCATCCCCAGCTTGTGGGCCATCACGATAATCGCCTCACAGAGAATTTGATCGTTTGAATCGGTATCAATATGGCGGGTAAAAGATTGATCAATTTTAAGATAATCGATATCAAACTTTTTCAGATAGGCGAGTGACGAGTAGCCAGTACCAAAATCGTCCAGCGACACTTGCACGCCCGCATCTCGGTAGGCCAGTAGTTTTTCGGTCACGCCCATACTGGCGTCCAATAACAAGCCTTCGGTAATTTCAACGCACACGCCCGCGCCCGTAATATTGAGATCTTGCAATAACTTCAGCCAATCATTGAGCAGCGTGCCTTCATCGCGAAATTGGATTGGGGATTTGTTGACGCTGATTTGGATTTCAACCCCTAACTCGTGGCGCCACGCCGCACTTTGACGCGCGGCTTGCTCAAACACCCAATTACCAATTTCAACAATCAGCCCAGTGTCTTCCGCCACCGGAATAAACTCGGCAGGTGACACAGCGCCACGCTCGGCATGGTGCCAGCGGATCAAGGCCTCCGCCTTAGTCACTTCCCCCGTCGCTAAGGCAACAATTGGCTGATAATGCAGTTCAAATTCTTTATTGGCGACCGCTTGACGTAAATCTTGGATCAAGCGCATGCGGTATTTGGCGTATTCCTGCATCGACGGGGTGAAATAGTTGAAACGATTGCGCCCTTGATCTTTCGCCGCATACATCGCCTGATCCGCATGCTTAAGCAGTCCTTCAATACTAGTCGAATCATCGGGATACAAAGTGATCCCAATACTGGCGCTGATGTAAGCGGTTTCTTCCCCTAACACATAGGGCTCGGCAATTCGCCGCAGAATATTCTCGGCAACGCGCTCAATGCCCTTATGATCGTCCATCGAACTTAACACTACAGTAAATTCATCACCGCCAAGGCGCGCTACGACGTCGGCATCACGCACGCAGGATTTTAAGCGGCTCGCGGTTTCTATCAGCAGTAAATCGCCCATGGCATGGCCTAAGGTGTCATTCACTTCTTTAAAGAAATCTAAGTCCAAGAACAATAAGGCAAAGTGGTTGCGATTGCGGTCAGCGTTTTTCACTTCGCTGCTTAAATACTCCAATAACATGCGCCGATTGGGCAAGCCCGTCAGCGTATCGTAGTTGGCTTGCTTCCAGATAAGATGCTCATTTTGCTTCTTGTCGGTAATGTCAGAAAACAGCGCCACCCGCCGATAGGGATGGCCTTCTTTGTCATTGATGGTATTGATGGTATTGATGGTTAACCAGATGACATATTCCTCGCCGTTCTTGCGCCGCTGCCACATTTCCCCTTGCCATTGGCCCTTTTCACGGATCTCATTGTTCATTTGAGTGTAAAAATCGCGACCATTGAGGTCACAATAAAGCAACCGAATATGTTGATCCCGCACTTCAAATTCACGATAGCCGGTCATCACGCTAAAGGCGGCGTTGACGGTAATGATCACGCCCTTTTCATCGAGCACACTCATGGCTTCTGAGCTGTTGTCGTATACCAGCGCCGACAATTTTAACGATTCTTCGATAAGCTTTGCGTCGGTAATATCGGTATAGGTTCCGCACATCCGCAGGGCATTATCATGGGCGTCACGGCTCACCACTTTGCCCGTGTCTAAAATCCAGCGCACTTTGCGATTGAGTGTATTTAGACGATATTCCATCTTATGCTGCGCCGTTTCGCCGCGAATATGGGCCTCAATCGAATGCAGCACTTTAGGCCTATCTTCGGCGACAATTGCGTCCATCCATTGGCGACTGTTGGCATTGAGCATATCCACATCGCAGCCGAGAATATCGGCGCTGCGAGCGTTACGTTCGATACGATCATGACGAATATCCCAATCCCACACCCCAAGATCGCTACTGCTTAACACCAGTTCGAGTTGTTCACGGCTAGCGAGCACCTCTTGATCAGCTCTGGCCTGTGAGGTGATATCAATAAATCCGGCAATCACCAACTGCACGGCATGATTACCACCGCGCTTACAGGCGACTGTCATATGGGTGTAAACCACGCTACCGTCTTTAACGATAAAACGTTTATCCATCTCGTAATTATCGATATCCCCCCGCAGCATAAGCTCAAATTTCGACGCATCCGCTTCTAAATCATCGGGATGGGTAATTTGCGTCCACGTCATCCGTAGCAATTCAGCTTCTGAATATTTGAGCATTTGACATAAACGTGGATTCACCTTTATCCACTTTTTATCTATTCCCGTTATTGCAATACCAATATTGCCCGCGTTAAATTGACTGCGAAACAGGAAATCGTCCTGCAGACGAATTTGTTCATCACGCTCTAATTCAAAACGTCGCGATAACAAGCGGCTCAATAGCCAAGTCGCAATGGGGAAAATGGTGAGCACAGGTAGGGTGACTTGTTCTAGTAAGGGCATTCCGATGCCATTGGGTAAAAATACGAACCACAACAACATCACGATATGAACGGTATAGGCAAAGAGAAAAATTTCTCCACCTGAAATATTGGCTAACAGAGACTTACGATATTGACGCCAGATCACCCCAATTAACCCGGATGACACTATCACGCCGACGCCAATCCACATCCCCGCGCCACCAATACTGATGCGATATAGCGCCGTCATCACCACAGCAATAAAGGTCGGCAAACCACCGAAAAAGAGGCCTGAAATACAGAGGATAACCGAGCGAGTATCGAAAAAAACGCCCGGTTGATATATCCAAGGCGTGCTCATGATGGTGATACCAATACCACCGATGAGCATCCCAATAATGATACGCCACAGCAAGAAATACTGCCGCTGATGCTTTTTAGGGATCACGTCGTACAAAAAGACCAACGCCAGCAGCAAAGCCGCATTTTGCACTAACGGAAAGAGAATACCTTTATCCATGACTCAGGGAGCGACTCCAATAAATGAGGGGGCTTGATACAATTTTAACATTCCCCTCACTAGTGTAGCAGAATCACTTAGAAATCATGCGCTAATTCCTTTTACCACATCACACTTTGTATATGCTGCATCACACTTTGCAATAGAGTTGTTGACGATATTGTTCAGCAATGGAATGCCAGTCAAAACGCTGTGCCATGGCTGCTGCACGCACCTTTGGCCATGTTTTCCCCTCGAAACAAGCAATGGCTTGCATCAACCTTTGCAAAAACGCTTCGGCTTGCTCGTCTAAGCTATTGCCGTTAAAAGCAAAACCAGTCACGCCATCCTCAACGGTATCCTTCAATCCGCCCACACCATGCACTAAGCAAGGCTGTCCGGCGCGCATCGCGAGCATTTGGCTGATGCCACAGGGCTCAAAGGAGCTTGGCATCAAGAAGAGATCGCCATGCTGATACAGCGCCTCGGATAACGCCTCGTTATATCCCTGCAAAAATAATAGGTTATCGTATTTAGCTCCTAACGCTTGGAAGGACTTAGCAATCGATACATCGCCGCTGCCGAGTAAAATCAGTAGCGCCGTCGGTTTTGTTAGCTTCAACGCGTTAAGTAAGGTCTCAAGCACAGATAAGCCCGAGGGCAATTGATGGCGCAGCAGCAATACTTTTTGATCGGTCAAACGGCCCACAGAAGTGAGTAACAGACTCGGTACTTGCTCCGCCATCGCTTGACGCCAATGGGCTTGTGTGCGCGCAAAGGCAATCATATCTACGCCGCTCACTTGGGTTTGACGTCCCTGCCATTGCACTAACGCAGTCTCAATCGCACTGAGCAATTGCTTGAACTCGGGTACTTGAATACGCGCAGGTGGCTTAGCGGGTAAATCCGATACTGACGAATATACACAGCCATTTAAAATCCCCACCACTTTGCCGTCATTAGCCTTGACCTGTAAGTCATGTTCTAACCCTTCGCCCCCAAAGAATCCCGCCTCTGGTTTGGACGGCTGCAACACTTCTTTGGCGTAACTGGGTGAGACTAAATGCACTTTATCGCTCAGCACTATCCCCATGCGCATTGGGTTAACGCAGTGGGGATAACGGGGATCGGTGATCAGCTGTTTTTGCCCCAGTGTTAAAGACGCAAATAGCTCGGGAAACCAAGCCGCAAACGAGGACGAGTCTTGGCTTAGGGGACGTATCCCTTGCAGCGCCAAATTGTGGATGGAGAACACACACTCAATTTCTTTGAGAGCACTGAACTCAGGCACAAACGCCCTAAGCATGGCTAAGCAGCCCGCATGCCAATCATGTAAATGCAGCACAGCTGGCATTGGCACTCGGCCCGTTGCTAATGCCGTGGCGACACTCGCGCAGAGGAAAGCAAACTTAGCTGCATCGTCGGCAAAAGGACGCTCGGCGCTGCCTTGGCTATAAATTTGCCCAGGAACGGATTGCCATAATGCATGTTCGAGCAGATAAATCATCGCCTCTGGCACTTGAGGATGGGGCATGGCAAACACGTGCACCCGCTCCAATCGGCCGCCAAAGGCCACGGTTAACTCACCCAAATCTTGGGGTTGATTCGCGACCGCAGTCAAAAAGCCATAGCTTGGCATAATCACATCGGCGCACAAATCCACACCCGCCAAAGCGTCGGGTAAGTCACGGATCACATCCGCCATACCGCCAACCTTGGCGCCCGCAAGGGCACCGTTTTCAGCCGCGACCATTAAAATGCGTTGTTTCAATTAATTGGATACTCCCGCTACTTCATTTCAGCGGCTTATTAATAAGCTGACTGTACCTAAGCGCTAAATCTAAGGGCTTAATCTGAGAGCTTAATCTAAGTACTTAATCTAAGCACTTAGCTGTGTACTTAAAGCTCGAACTTAAGCCCGTTTCTAAGCCATTTGCGCTCATTATGCATGGCGACTCAAAGGATGAATTGCAATGTTATTCATAACCCACTGGTAAACCTAGCATGTCACGGGTCACTAAGGTGACGCCTTTTTCCGACACTCTAAAGCCTTTGGCTCGGTCGTGATCGTGGTTATAACCTATCACCATGCCTTCGGGAATAATGCAGCCACGGTCGAGTATGGCATTCTTGATTTTGCAATGGCGCAGCACGACCACATCGGGCAGCACGACTGAATCTTCAACCAACGAATAAGAACAGACACGTACTTCGTTAAACAATACGCTACGGCGCACTGTCGCACCCGAAATAATACAACCGCCCGAGACAATCGAGTCCAGCGCCATACCGCGTCTATCATCGTCATCAAACACAAATTTAGCCGGTGGCAATTGTTCTTGGAAAGTCCAAATTGGCCATTTGGCATCGTACAAATTCAGTGCTGGCGTGGGCGATAACAGCTCCATATTCGCTTGCCAGAAAGAGTCTAGCGTCCCCACATCGCGCCAATAGGCTTGCTCGTTCGGGAAAGCGCTCTTAAAGGGATAGGCGAACACATTATGTTTTTCGATGATCGCAGGAATAATATCCTTACCAAAATCGCGATCTGAGCTTTCGTTTAGGGCATCTTTCTTGAGCTGGTCAAACAAAAACTCAGTGTTAAACACATAGTTGCCCATAGATGCTAAACACATTTCTGAATTGCCCGGAGAATGTTTAGGTTGCAGTGGCTTTTCTTCAAAGCCTAAAATGCGCATCTCTTCGTCGACTTCCATCACCCCAAACGAACCCGCCGCTTCGGCAATCGGCACTTCAAGGCATGAGACTGTCATATCTGCGCCCGACTCGGCATGGGCGGCTAATAACCCCGCATAATCCATGCGATACACGTGATCGCCCGACAGCACCATCACATACTTAGGCAACTCATGGCGAATGATGTCGATGTTTTGGAATACCGCATCGGCAGTGCCTTGATACCAGTTTTCCGAATAGCGTTGTGAGGCGGGTAAAATCTCCACCGACTCGCCTAACTCTTTCTTAAAATGGCCCCAACCGCGCATTACATGGCGGATCAAGGAATGCGACTTGTACTGAGTGACCACACCCACGCGGCGAATACCTGAGTTGATGCAGTTAGACAGCGGAAAATCGATAATACGAAACTTACCACCGAAATACAGCGCCGGTTTAGCACGCCAATCCGTGAGTTCATGCAAGCGAGACCCGCGCCCACCAGCTAAAATCAACGCATAGGTTTCACGAGTTAAATTACTGATATAACGAACATTAGACATAGGCTCTTACTCCGAAATCGGCAAACTGATTGCCCATAAATGGCTTCTCGATACGGCAGAAACTGCCGTATTCCCCTGAGTATTTCTCACTTGCATTCCCCATTCCTTCCATTGATTGCTGCATTCCTTTCAAACACTTAACCTTATACTCGTC
The DNA here is from genome assembly GCF_025370265.1 of Shewanella septentrionalis. Taxonomy (NCBI): domain Bacteria; kingdom Pseudomonadati; phylum Pseudomonadota; class Gammaproteobacteria; order Alteromonadales; family Shewanellaceae; genus Shewanella; species Shewanella septentrionalis. The sequence continues at coordinate 17,761 of NZ_JAMTCC010000005.1, forward strand.
CGCTATAACAAGAGGACTTATAACCCAGAGCCCAGCCCTTACAGTTTCCAAATTTCATCGCGATAACCCGCGATCGTCACATCACTCGAAAAACGTCCACTGGCGGCGGTATTGCGAATACTCATTTGCGTCCAAACCTGCGGATCTTTATAGGCCCGTGCCACGGCTTCTTGCACGACTCGATAACTGTCAAAGTCGGCGGCCGTCATCCATTGATCGTCGCTACTTTCAATGGCGGCAATAATAGGATCGAAGATCCCCGGCTCCAGCAGATTGAAATGACCACTCTTGAGTAACTTCATCACCTCAGATAACGCCGGTGAATCGTCAATAATGCTGCGTGGATGATAGTGGTTACGTACCTCAGAGACCTGCTCTGCATTGAGTCCGAACAGGAAGAAGTTCTCTGAGCCTACTTCCTCTAGCATCTCGATATTGGCGCCATCCATAGTGCCAATCGTCAGTGCGCCGTTCATCATGAACTTCATATTGCCCGTGCCCGATGCTTCTTTACCCGCGGTCGAAATTTGCTCGGATAAGTCCGTTCCCGGACAGATTTTTTCCATGGCGCTGACGTTGTAATTGGGTAAGAAAGCAAAACGTAGGTAAGGCGTGACTAAAGGATCGGAATTGACCATGTGGGCGACATTGCTGGCGAGCTTGATGATCAACTTAGCCATAAAGTAACCGGGCGCCGCTTTACCGCCGATCAACACGCAACGTGGCACCATGTTTTCGGTGTGGCCTTGTTGGATCTGATGATAGAGATGAACCACATGTAAGATATTGAGCAGTTGACGTTTATATTCGTGAATACGCTTCACTTGCACATCAAACAGCATAGATGGATCGAACTCGACGCCACATTCCTTAGCAATCATCTTCGCCAGCAAAGCCTTGTTGGCTTGCTTCACATCACGCCATTTTTGGATAAACGCCGTGTCCTGCGTGAGAGCATTGAGCGCCGTTAACTGACTCAAATCTGTCACCCATTCTTTACCTAAATGGGCCGTCAATAACTTAGCTAAAGCAGGGTTACAATGGGCAAGCCAACGCCTTGGCGTCACGCCATTGGTGCGGTTATTAAACTTATGCGGCCACAACTCATAGAAATCCTTAAACAACCCAGATTTAAGCAGTTGCGTGTGTAAACCCGCGACGCCGTTGACCGAAAAACTCGCCACAATCGCCAGATATGCCATGCGCACATGGGGATGAGGACCATCTTGAATAATCGACATACTCGCCAGTTTGCTAGCGTCCCCCGGCCAGTGGTGGGCGACTAAATCTAAGTAGCGGGCGTTGATTTCATAAATGATTTCTAAAATACGCGGCAGCATCTGCGCCATCATGCGCACGGGCCAACGCTCTAGTGCTTCTGGCAATAGGGTATGGTTAGTGTACGCCATGGTCTGGCTGGTAATCGCCCACGCACTGTCCCATTCCAAACCGTATTCGTCGATCAATAACCGCATCAACTCAGGTACGGCAATGCTGGGGTGAGTGTCGTTCAGCTGCATCACATTTTTAGCGGCAAACTGGGTGAAATCATGACCATGACGACTCACCCAACGTTTGAGCAAATCTTGCAAACTGGCGGAGGATAAAAAGTATTGCTGACGTAATCGCAGCTCTTTGCCGTTCTCGCTCGCATCATTGGGATAGAGCACCATAGTGATCTGCTCGGCCAAGTTTTTACGGGCCACGGCTTCTGTATAGTCGCCTTGGTTAAACTCAGCTAAATCAAAGTCATCGGTCGCTTCGGCCTTCCACAATCTCAGGGTATTCACCCGACCATTGCGATAACCGGGAACTGGCATGTCATAGGCAACGGCGAGCACATCTTGGGTTTCAACCCAAATAATGTGCCTACGACCCTGTTTATCGACATAGGATTCAGTGTGACCAAAAAATGGCACTGTCACGTTGTGGGTCGGCACGCGCACTTCCCACGGATTGCCTTCGCGCAGCCAACGGTCGGGACGCTCAACCTGATAACCATCAACTATCTTCTGGGCGAACATGCCATATTCGTAACGTATGCCATAACCCGTCACGGATAAGTCCATACTGGCGCAACTATCGAGGAAACACGCCGCCAATCGACCTAAACCGCCGTTACCTAAACCGGCATCATGTTCGGCTTCTTCTAACTCTTCCAGCGATACTGCATAGTTGCTCAAGGCATCACGGCTATCTTGCTGTAAATCTAGACTCAGCAGTGCATTGCCCAGCGCCCTGCCCATCAAAAACTCAAGGGATAAATACGCCACTTGCTTGCGCTGAAAATGGCTGTCATCCACACGGGTCTGACGCCAATTGTCTAGCATCTGCTCTTTGACGCTATAGGCCAACGCTTGAAATAATTCGCAGCTCACACCTTCGCCACGGCTGAGTCCATAACGTAAATGGCGCTCAAAAGAAGCGGGCAAAGCATCGCAGGGCTCACAGGGTTCAACGGCTTTAGGTTTGGCCTGACGCTTAGTTGGCGCCTTCTTACTCGCCGTTTTTGGCGCGGATGATACGGTTTTTTCGCTGGTATTTGGACTCAGTTCGCTTTCGTCAGTCATAGTTAATTCCTTCATTTCTTGAAAATCAAATCAGCATGAAAAAGCATGAGACTGCGATCTTGCAGCAAGTATCGCGTCGTAGAGATCTGAGCATACAGCGGCTCAGTTTGGGTATGGATCAGGCATTGCCACGGACTCAAGTGTTCAAAGGTCGGCGGCGTAAATGCCAAAGGATTGTCGTCGGCATTGACCATCAATAGCAGAGCTTGCTGCTTACCTTGGCCTTCTAAGTCACCCGAAAGCACCACAGATAAACTGCGGCACATAGACTCAGTCCACAGGCTCTTGGTCATTTGCTCACCTTGACGACTAAACCAATCTAAGCGAGCACCAGTATCGGCTAAAGATTCGGCCAATAACTGTTCATGAATGAAGCGTTTAGCGCATAACAACGGGAAACGTTTGCGCAGGGCGATAAGCTGCTGAGTAAAGGCTAACAGCTTAGTGTCCATGCCCTTTGCCGACCAATCAAACCAGTTCAGTTCATTGTCTTGGCAATAGGCATTATTGTTACCTTGCTGGGTGCGGCCCGTTTCATCGCCGCTCAACAACATAGGCACACCTTGGGATAAAAATAGTGTCGTCAATAAGTTACGCTGTTGACGACCACGAAGTGCCAGAATTGCGCTATCTTCGGTTTCCCCTTCAACCCCATAATGATGACTGAAGTTTTCTTGATGACCGTCGCGATTATCTTCCCCATTCGCCAAGTTGTGGCGCTGGGTATAACTCACTAAATCTTTGAGGGTAAAACCGTCGTGACTGGTTAGAAAATTAAGACTGGTCGCGGGTGGACGGCCGCCATGCTCGAAGAAATCCCCCGAGCCGTGAAACCGTCTGGCAAATTCGGGCAACATGCTGTGATCGCCGCGCCAGAAGCGGCGCATAGTGTCCCTGTATCTGTCGTTCCATTCACTAAAGGCCACGGGAAAATTACCTAATTGATAACCGCCAGGGCCGATATCCCAAGGCTCAGCAATCAATTTCACTCGGCACAACACAGGGTCTTGCAACAAGGCATCGAAGAAACCTGAGCCGGGATCAAAACCATAGGCCTCGCGACCTAGGCAGGCCGCCAAGTCGAAGCGAAATCCATCGACACCCATGATTTCCACCCAGTAACGCAGCGAATCCAGCACGAGTTGCAACATGCGTGGATGGTTGATATTTAAGGTGTTTCCGCAACCCGTATCGTTAATGTAAAAACGCTTATCATTCGGATGTAGGCGGTAATAACTGAGATTATCTATGCCACGAAAACTAAAGGTTGGCCCAAGTCGACTGCCCTCGGCGCTGTGGTTATAGACCACATCGAGGATCACTTCGATACCCGCACCGTGGAGTGCATCAACCATAGCGCGAAACTCACCAATATCGTCGGATGACAGATAACTCGGCTCGGGGGCAAAAAAGCCAATACTGTTGTAACCCCAATAATTAGTAAGCTTTTTCTCTAGCAAAAATGGTTCAGTAAAAAAGGCCTGTACTGGAAGTAATTCGACGCACGTCACCCCAAGTTCGGCCAAATAATCGATAGCAGGCTGAGTCGCTAAGCCCGCAAAGGTGGCGCGTTTATTAGGTTCAATCTCAGGATGCGCCGCCGTAAAGCCTTTAACGTGCATCTCATAAATGATGCTGCGCTCTAGGGGTTTGGGCTGAAACCTCGTCGCTACGGGCTGAATCGACTGCTTAGCGGCGATGTCGATTAATGGACGAATGTCCACGACCTTACATTTTGGCACATGGGCAGCGTTATCTAACTTACTGAAAGATAAGTCTTCATCCTTGTGATCCAGCTCGTAAGCATAGTTAGACTCATGGTCGCTATATTCACCGACCAGCTGGCGCGCATAAGGGTCGAGCAATAACTTATTGGGGTTAAATCTGTGGCCAAGCTGAGGCTCATAGGAGCCATAAACGCGATAGCCGTAGAGTTGCCCCGCCTTGAGCCCCTGCACAAACACATGCCAGATTTGCTGGGTTTGTTCAGTTAACGCAATCCGCGCGATTTCTTGCTCGCCATTGTCATCAAATAGGCATAACTCGACCGCTGTCGCGTTAGCTGAAAATAACGCAAAGTTGACGCCATCGCCCTCAACACTCGCACCGAGCGGAAAAGGCTCACCTGCCCCCAAGGCCCATTTCTCATTTTGAGAGGGGTTATGTTTAGCGTCAGGGTTGAGCTTGATATCATCAGCTGTGGGCTTTTGCATACTAGTTCGCCTCAGCCAATCCAGTTGCAGGCCCTATCACTAGGCAACCCAAGGGCGGCACAGTGATCAGCGCGCTCTGCGCCATGCCCTGCCACGGCAGCGACTCAGCAACGACAGTGCCCGCATTACCTTGGTTACTGCCACCATAAATCTGGCTATCGCTATTCAGGTATTCGCGGTAATCCCCCGCCAAAGGCAAACCAATACGGAACCCAGTGTGCAATTGGGGCGTCATGTTGATGACAAACACTAACGGCGCATCACCCGCTAAGCCGTAACGCACAAAGGTAAAGATGCTGTCGCGGCTATTTTCACAATCTAGCCAACTAAATCCTGCCCCCTCGTAATCCTGAACTGATAAAGCAGGCATGGCTTGATATAAGTGATTGAGATCTTTAAGCCAACGTTGCACACCTTGGTGCGGTTCATAGGCCAATAAGTGCCAATCTAAACTCTGGTTATGGTTCCACTCATTTCGCTGACCAAACTCGCAGCCCATAAAGAGTAATTTCTTACCTGGATGCCCCCACATAAAACCGTAATAAGCACGCAGGGTCGCAAATTTCTGCCAATCATCACCGGGAATTTTATGCAGCAACGAGCCCTTGCCATGAACCACTTCATCATGACTCACGGACAACATAAATTGCTCGGTATAGGCGTACATCAAACTGAAGGTCAATTGATGATGGTGGAATTGGCGGTAAAGCGGATCTCGGCCTAAGTAGCTTAAGCTGTCGTTCATCCAGCCCATATTCCATTTAAAGCCAAAGCCGAGACCTTGCTGATCCGTCGGCTTAGTCACCCCCGCAAAAGCGGTGGACTCTTCGGCGATCATGCAAATGCCGGGGAAAGCTTGGTACAGGCGTTGATTCAAAATTTGTAAGAAACTAATGGCCTCAAGATTCTCCCGTCCACCATAGGCATTGGGCAGCCATTGGCCCGGCTCGCGGCTATAATCGAGGTACAACATAGAAGACACGGCATCGAGACGCAGGCCATCGAAATGAAACTCCCGCAGCCAATAACAGGCATTACTCAATAAAAAGCTGCGCACTTCACCGCGATCATAGTTATAAATCAAGGTATCCCAATCGGGATGTGTGCCCTTGCGAGGATCTTCGTGCTCATACAAACAAGTGCCATCGAAACGCACTAAGCCGTGGGGATCCTTAGGAAAATGCGCCGACACCCAATCGAGGATGATACCAATTCCCGCCTGATGGCAGGCATCCACAAAGGCTTTTAACCCATTGGCATCGCCAAATCTGTGGGTCGGTGCATAGAGACCCACAGGCTGATATCCCCACGAACCATCGAAGGGAAACTCGCTGATCGGCATCAGTTCAATGTGGGTAAAACCTTGCTCCTTCACATAGGGAATCAGCTGTTCAATCAAGTCGTTATAATCAAGATATTGCTCGCCTTGCTCTCCCTTACGACGCCACGAACCTAAGTGCACTTCGTAGGCCGACATGGGCGCTTTATGCCAAGCAGTCGCCGCGCGCTTACTCATCCAAGCAGTATCATTCCAACTGTGATGGGCTTTTGGGGGCACGATAGAAGCATTATGGGGCGCGCATTCCATTTGAGTCGCCATGGGGTCAGACTTGGTATGACGCTCACCATTTTGATAAACCAAATCAAACTTATAGTGGGCGCCTTCAACCACATTGGGCAGAAATAGCTCCCACAAACCATTGGCAAGATGTTGGCGCATTACATGGCGAGTATCGTCCCAATGGTTGAAATCCCCCACCACAGAAACCCGTTTGGCATTGGGTGCCCACACACAAAAATGCACACCTTCAACGCCTTGGGTCTGACGCCAGTTGGCGCCTAAAAACTCATAGGCGCGCTCGGCGCTGCCTTCACCAAACAGGTAAATATCGTCACTATTGAGCAGTGAATCAAACTGATAAGGGTCGACTATATCTAGCTGACACAGGGGGTATTCTACCCGCAGCAAATAGAGAAACGGTTTGACGCGTCGCCCCAGCGTACCGGCGAACAATCCCTGCTCGTTAACTTTGTCCAGACTCGCTACTTTGCGGCCATCTTTAATGCTGATCACATCCACACTGATTGCATTACGTAAAAAACAACGAACAATTAATGCCTTACCCTCGTTGGCACTGTGCATACCCAAGAGCGAAAAAACATCAGTGTATTGACCATTAAGTAGGGCGACGTCGGTGCCATCGTAGAAATAGGCATTGGCTTGAGTCATCATTTTTCTTCCGTTTATCAGTCAATTAAACTTGCAAATTGGCACTCTTTATCCGCATAACCCCCCCTAATTATCGAACCTTTAGGGATGGCATAATGTGGCACTGGATCAGCAGCATTAGCTTGGCAGCTGTCTCGCCGCAGCGATATTTTGTAATCGCTGCAGTATCTCCGGCGAAGCCGACACTTGCGTTAAACTCAAAGGTAAGCGCCGCTGCCAGTTAGGATATTCGAGCCAAGTGCCGGGAATGTTCACCGCATGGCGATCGGCTAATAAATCACACAGTTGCACGCTGTACAGCGCACTATTGCCGCGAGCCCCTAGGGTCATCCAAGCCGTGAGCAAGGTTTGAATATCGAGTTCGGCTATCGTCACCTCGGCTAACAGACCTTGAGCGACTAACAGTGAAATAAGCTGCTGCTTTTCATGTTCACGCCCAGCCAGTGCCTCGCCCAATTGTTCGTCAGAATCAAACAGGGATAACTGTCGACGCAGGTGTAAATCGCTGCCACACCACCAAGCGACTAAAGTCGGCACATCGTGGTTCGCCAGCATCATCAGGCTCTGGGACTTGTATTGATCCGGTGATTTAAAGCCTTGATGGTCTTTGCAGAAATAGAACAATTCGTTGGAATAAATACCAGAGGTGTAGAGACGATGAATAATGTCCGGTGGCACTAGCCCTAAGTCTTCACCAATCACCACACAGCGGGCACGTTGACTCTCAAGGCAAACGATAGCGAGCATGGTTTCAACGGGATAATACACATAGGCACCGTGGCCAAGTTGTTTATCCAGTGGCCACCACCAGAGGCGCAGTAAGCCCATCACGTGATCGATACGCAAGGCGCCACAGCTTTCCATATTGGCGCGGATCAAGGAGATAAAATGACTGAAATTATGTTGTTTTAACTTCACCGGATCGAGGGGCGTTAAGCCCCAATTTTGCCCTTGGGGCGCAAAGGGATCGGGCGGTGCGCCGATACTGGCATGCAAACAAAACTGCTCGGCATTGGCCTGTACTTCACTGCCCTGCAGCGCTGCGCCAACGGCCAAATCACGGATTAATCCCAACCCCATGCCCACTTCTTTCGCTTTTAACTGGCAAAGGTGTAACTGGTTTTCGGCCACAAATTGCAGGTAAAGATAGAAACCTTCCTCTTGTACAAACGCTTTTGGGCTACGTAAGTATTCCGCTTGAGCAAACTCTTGCAGCGCAGTGCCCTGCTCACGCACAAACTCATGGAATCTTTGCGCTCTGGGCGTGTCGTTTGCTAAATGGGTTTCACAAAAAACGCGATATAACTGCTCAAAGGCACGGTATTTGAGCTCACTCACCTTAGGATAATCGAGCCAATTGTCACGATTCAGTAAGGCGATGGCCTCTAGCCAAGTAGCGCTTGAAAATTCAGTGGTAAGTGCTTGGTATTCAGGAACGCTTTGTAATTGAATATAAAGAGGATTGAGTCTGCGGCGATCGCACGGACTATAGGGACTCGGATGCTCTGGCGCCGCAATGTCGAGGGCATGCAAGGGATTGAGTTGAATGAAATCCGCGCCCTGCGCCGCCACCAGCGCGATCAGTTGTTCTAAATCGCCAAAGTCACCTATGCCCCATTGGCTCTCGCTGCGTAAACTATAGAGTTGAACGCTGATCCCCCAAGGTTTATGGCGCTTACCTTGGGCGACAGCAGTCAGTACGCCTTGATAAGCGGCCCGCGGTGCCACCATTAAGGTGCCAGAAAACAAAGTGCTGGTATCAGCCTCAGCCGTCACACTGCTCACTAGCGCCGAGCTTGGCGCTTGTGCACTTGTCTCTAGGGCATGTTTTAAGCTTAAAGCTATGCGATGAAAGCCCAAACCTAACACAGAGAAATCACTCGCATTTTTGTCAGCTGCATGCGCAAATGAGTCTTGGTTTTTGATTAAAGCTGGGTTGTTAGTGAACTCTTGGCTGCTCAGGAAATAAGACGCTAAATTCACCGCCTCAGTCTCGGCGGTCATTGAGTGTTCAGGGGAAGCTTGGGTCTTGGCCTCAGCTAAATCGAGGCGTGCTAATCCCAGTTGCGTAAGATCAAGGCGATAGTGGAGATAAAGCGTTTGTTCAATGCGGTAATCGCCAATCGACTTAAGCGCCGAGAACGGCACATCAAATACGATAGACTCACCCTGTTCGCATTCAATCGCCACACTCAGATCTGAAGTATAGCTTTCAGGTAAACAAAGGCTTATCCAAGGTTCATCCACAAAACACCAATGGAATTCGGGTAAAACCTGAGTCCAAGGACGGGCATCCAGCAAGTCAATTTGTGAGGCGATCAGCGCTTCAGTCAATACCGCATCGACATTAGTCAGCCCAGCATCACTCGATAACGCCTCTGTAGCAGAAGCATCAATGGCAGTCCCTGCCACAGTGTTTTTTTCCTGTAACATACAGGTCAAGATACCTTGCCTGTCTACCTCGGAAATATGGATCTCTTGGCCAAAACAATCAGTAAATTCTGCTCCAACCCCCCGCAAATACAGCAACTTTTCCAGCCCCATATTTTGTCGCCCCCGCGACCGCTCATCCATGGCTTTAGATATACAGTAACCATGCCAACCAAAAGTAACAAGAAGATGACATAAATATTTCAGGGAAATAACAAAAAACTTTTTCAAAAAATCAGTAACTTACTAGAAGCACTCAGTTAAGTTCGCGCGCAGTGACAATCGAAATAATAAACATGGAACGCACCAACTTGGGGCATGCGTTCAGCAAGAGGGCAAGCATGCTTCTCAAGGCCTTAACGAAAAGCAGTCGCGAGAGACAGTTACAAAAGACAAGCACTAAGCAGGGAACTAAGGCATAGAAATAACATGACAGGCGTAAGACATTTATATGTCATAGCATTCGAACTAAAACCCAATGAATAAGACCCAAAACATATCGACTAGGGAGTTCGGTGCAACACTTTGTATCAATTGCACTTTATAACTTGAACAGCCTATCTCTCCTCTGTCAACATCTCATCTCGCTACAGCGTAGAAACATAATAACAACATTACATTCATGGAGCCTGCTATGCCCTCGCTTATCCGCCAGAGGCTCGCTCGATGGAACGCTAAAGCAGAAACTCCCCAATGATGATTGAGAATAAGGATATGAAATGAAGAAGTTATCAGGATTACTGTTTGTCGGCTGCATAGCCTTAACCGGTTGTGAAGGAAGTACAGATGGTGATCTAACGCCGACGCCACCGACGCCCGATCCCACTCCGCCAGCCTTATCTGCGGATGTATGTTATTTAATGAAAACCACAAAAGGCGATATCACACTCGCCATTGACTTAACGAACATGCCCATCACAGGTAAAAACTTTAAGCAGTATGTTGATAAGTCTTTCTATAACGGCACCTTATTCCATAGAACCGTTAATAACTTTATGATCCAAGGCGGCGGTTTTACCACTGGACTCAAAAGCAAACCAGGCGATGCCCCCATCAAGAATGAAGCCGCAGTCGGTATTAGCAACAAACGTGGCACTATCTCCATGGCTCGCACAGATGACCCTAATTCTGCAACATCACAGTTCTTTATCAATGTGTTAGATAATCCACATTTGGATGCGTCTGCGAGCAATTATGGTTATGCCGTGTTTGGCAAAGTGGTTGACGGCATGGATGTGGCGGATCAGATCAGCATAGTACCGACAAAAAACAGCGGTGGTTTTGCCAACACGCCAGTACAAGAAATTCTGATTAACTCTGTGGCTACAACAAGCTGCCCTGCTGCTTAAGTATGTAAAAGATGCACAGCTAAACTACATCGAGTTAAAAGCAAAAAAGCACTGAAGATTCAGTGCTTTTTCATTTAAAAAACGAATCGATTTTAACGTCTAATCATTTAAAACATGTGCTAAACGATTACTCGTCGCCTTGGATCTTCCCGACCAAGAGCATAGGCGCCGCATCAATTTTATCGGCGTCCATCATAGTCGCGATACGCTCAACCGCAGAGAGCAATTGACTCTGTTCCCATTCTTCAAGATTCTGATAACGCTTAATAAAATGATCCTGTAGCGGTTTAGGTGAGTCCTGTAACAGTGCTCGGCCCGCATCGCTAAGGTATAAATGCACCTTACGTTTATCAGTCTCACTGCGCAGACGGATCACTAAACCACGGCCCTCGAGACGATCGATAATAGTCGTCACTGTCGCAGGGCTCAGCGTAATTTCTTCCGCCACAGTTTTCGCCAATGGCGCATCCAATTGGGCGATTTTTTGCATCACCATCAATTGCGGCCCAGTTAAACCTGAGTGTTTGTTTAGCTGGCGAGAATGAATGTCGATAGCGCGTATTACTCGACGCAGCGAAATGAGCAGTTGTTCGTACTTTTCCATAATGTCCCGTCCCAGTTGTCCAGTGCACCTTACCAGAAAGCGCGACTGAACTCACCAAGAGGAGGCACTTTTATGGTAAAAGTCCCTTAGATTACAACATGAATTGACGCGATACCGACAACACTAGACGCTCGTCACTGGTATCTAAGTTCATGCTGGTGTCTTCAGCGGCAAGGCTGAAATCAAAGCCGCTCCAGCTGGTCATATAGGCAACGCGATAGTGATTAAAGGATTTGCCGTCATCCCATGACCATTTGTCTTCATCGAGTGACGTCGAGCGGTCAACACTGAAGCGAATATCATGGCCTTCGGCAACGCTAATCGTATGGCCGAGCAACATAGTGTAATGTCCGCCGCCCAAACCAAAGTAGTCCCATGTGTAGGTTAACTTAGCTTCAGAGTGGCCAAGGGAAGTGTCGTAACCTAGCTTGCTATACAGCTCAGGATAGTTGTATTCATCTGAGAAAGAGTCCCCGTGGTAGGTGTAATAGGCCAGTCCGACATCGAGACTCAATTGTTTATTCAACTGATAGTATTTACCCGCATAGGTATCGAGCTCTAACCAAGTATCATCGCTACCACCAAAGTCGACGTTCGAGGTAAAGCCGCCCACGTACCAGCCCGAATCAAACCCGTAATCCAGACTGCCTTGCAGTGCTGGGCCGTTGTCCGTTTGGCTGACACCGTTAAAAGTGTAATCCGACGTCGCCGTCACAGTGGCCGATAATCCGGCATTCGCCGCAGTCGACATCAATAACAATCCGCCGGCGACAAGATAAAAACATTTTGATTTCATTATTAATTTTTCCATTAGTTAGCTAGCTCAATTTTAGTAAAGTCGATTTTGTTCTCTTTTGGCGAGCGCTCAATGGCACGAACAGTTTGCAATTGCGTCATCATGATGTAACCAAAACAGCTAAAGATCAGGCCCAGTGCGATTGCACCAACCCATTGAATTTGAAGAAAGTCTAATTGAAAGAGTAATGTCAGACTGCAGAGCAAGACTAAGTTAAAGCTGACATATTTAAGCTTGCCTAAACGCTCAATCGTCAGATTAAGATTGTCGGTATACAGGCGTACCAGTGAGTCGAGTGAGTTAATCACAAAGGTCACCCCTACAATCACCATCGCCAGATTATAGAAGCCCGAGGTATCTAACCCATTGGCGCTGTAGTAATAAAGCACGGTGAACCAGATAGCGATAGGGATAGACGGAAACACCATCATGGCCAGCAACACTTGGTAGGTTTTCATCCCGCCGACAAAGCGCGAGGTAAATTGACCAATCATAATGCTCCACGCAAACCACCAGAACAGATAAAACTCATGGTAGTCGTTGATGGGTAACACAAAATGTTGAATATTGCCGAAGTAGTCGCCCAACATGGCAAAGGTCGTAAAGAACTCACCCACACTCGAGTCAGCCGATAAAAATGCATTGGCCCACATCATGGCAATCAAGCCTAAAAATAACCAAGTGCTGGCTAAGCTCAAAATACGCACATAACGTATGCTAGTACTGGAATATACCGCCGCGGCAATCACCATAAATACGATTAGATAAAAGCTACCGACTATGGTTTCGCCATCACCTAATTCGGGTAAGTACCAGGGCAAATTGCTTAATAACAAATAGGCGGTAAAGGCACAGGTACCAATAATCACGATATTATTGATGAACTTGACCAAAGGAATGTCGAAGAACTTCACCCTAGGTTCAATCACACAAAAATAGAAACAGGTTAAAAAGTAGAAACCCCAAATCAAGAAGGCCCAAAAGCCAAACTCAATCGCCAGCGGATTGGTAAAGCCGTATTCAGGACTCGCCGCCACATTGGCATAGCCGGCAAACTCGGTCAGCGGAAACATGATCAAGCCGACATCAAGCCCAGAAGTGAACAGAATCGCGATAAAGGTAAACGTACGCACAGGCGTCACACCGATACAGCGAATGTTACCCCAGCGATAAATCACAAACGCAATCGCGGCAAAAGTGAACAGTATCCCTGCGGATAATAACCAGGTCATAGGATGCACTCCGTCCCAGTCGATACTGGATATAAATAAGCATGAGGATATGAATCCATAAAATGTAACTCCATGTTTTTATTTAATAATAAAAACTGAATCATTTTTAAAGGCAGCACTCTGCCCTCAAGCCTTAAATATCGCTACTTAAAAAGCGCTCTGCGATAGTTAAACCCTGATAGATGTTCAGTCGTGAAAGCGGTCATTTGCACACTCACTGCGGGCTGACCGACCCTTTAGATAAAATGAATCATGACCCTTATTTTCAGTAATCAATTAATGAGTTTTGAGTCATCAATTAATGCGTCACTTAACATTGAAGCCGCCAGTCCATCGATAAGACGGACCGAGCAGGCATGTTGTGCACTTATGGCGTTAACTTGTGCCGTTAACTTGTGCCGTTAACTTGTAGCTGTGCTTCTTTGTGTGGTTTGCCAAGCGTCGGCAACCACAACGGCGCAATCTGCTGGCGCTAACATCTCAGCCTCTAAAATCATATCCGCAGCGCGCTCAGCCAACATTATGGTCGGCGCATTCAAATTGCCGTTCGGGATAGTCGGGAAAATAGAAGAATCCACCACCCGTAAATTCTGCAAGCCGTGCACGCGGGTTTCAGGATCCACCACCGCCATCGCATCTGTGCCCATCTTGCATGAACAAGAAGGATGATAAGCACTCTCAACCGATTGACGCACAAAGGCATCGATTTGCGCATCGGTTTGCACTTGTGTGCCGGGTTGAATTTCTTCACCGCGATACTCATCAAATGGCGCTTGATTGATGATCTCACGGGTTAAACGCACGCAGGCTCTAAAGCCTTCAATATCATCAGGATGTTGTAAATAATTGAACTGGATCTTAGGCGGCGCTTTAGGATCTGCCGACACTAAGGTCACGGCACCACGGCTTTTAGGCTTGTTATGGCCTACATGCACCTGAAAACCATGTCCCGCAAAGGCTTCTTTACCATCGTAGCGCATAGCCGCAGGTAAAAAGTGGTACTGTAAATCTGGCCACTCGAGGCCCGCTTTTGAGCGAATAAAACCACAGGATTCAAAGTGATTCGTGGCCCCTAGGCCAGATTTATCTAAAATCCAACGGGCACCGATTAAGAACTTGCTGAAAGGATCTAACTTACCATTGAGTGAAATCGGTTTAAGGCATTTGAATTGGAAATAAAACTCTAAATGATCCTGTAAATTCTGACCGACACCGGGCAACTCATGTTGTAACTCGACCCCTGCATCGGCCAATACTTGGGGATCGCCAATGCCTGATAATTGCAACAAATGCGGCGAACCTATTGAGCCAGCAGCTAAAATCACTTCTTTATTACAACGAATATCTTCAACTTTGCCTTTGTGCTCAATGCGAACGCCAACGGCAGCTTGCCCTTCCAGTAACACTTTATGCACTAAAGTGTGGGTCAACACAGTAAGGTTACGTCTGGCCATCGCCGGGCGTAAATAAGCGTTAGCGGTAGACCAACGCACGCCTTTTTTGACCGTCATGTGCATAGGGCCAAAGCCTTCTTGCTGCGCCGCATTATAATCGGCGGTCGATAAATACCCCGCCGCAATGCCCGCATCCACAAAGGCTTGGTATAAGGGATTTTGCATCTGGTTACCGTTATTAACGCCTAACGGTCCAGACTCGCCGCGATACTCATCGCCACCAAAGGCCCAGGTTTCTGCCTTTTTAAAGTACGGCAAGCAATGGCTATAATCCCAGTTGGTCGCCCCTTGCGCCTGCCACTCATCAAAGTCCCTGGCATGACCACGAACATACACCATGCCGTTGATCGACGATGAACCGCCAAGCACTTTGCCCCGAGGACAATGCATCTTGCGATTATCTAAATGTGGCTCAGGCTGCGTCTCAAACTGCCAAGCATATTTAGGGCTGTTCATCGGAATCGATAACGCCGTCGGCATCTGAATAAAGATGCTCTTATCGCTGCCACCGGTTTCTAATAACAGTACTTCGTTTTTAGGATCCTTAGACAAGCGATTGGCAAGCACACACCCTGCAGAACCGGCGCCAACTATGATGTAGTTATAATATTTTTGCTGGAGTGAATGAGTCAAAATGCCTCCTTAAAATGGGCTTTCTAAGGGCTGTAGACCCACGTAAACGGCTTTAACTTGGGTGTAATGCTTGAGTGTCTCGCTACCGTTTTCACGGCCAATACCCGACAACTTATACCCACCTACCGGCATTTCGGCTGGCGATGCACCATAGGCATTGATCCAACAAATACCCGCTTGTAACTGATGAATAACCCGATGTGCACGGCTGATATCTTGGGTGAACACCCCAGCGGCTAAGCCCATGCCGGTATTGTTTGCCCGAGCAATCACTTCGGCTTCATCTTTAAAGGTGAGTACCGACATCACAGGGCCAAAGATTTCCTCTTGGCAGATACGCATCTCGTCGGTGCAATGGGTGAAAATCGTCGGGGCAACAAAGTAACCATTGGGAGCATTTTCCGGCGTTAGTGCTGTGCCACCGGTGAGCAGAGTTGCGCCGTCATCGATACCTTGCTGAATATAATCGAGTACTTTTTGCTGGTGGTCTTTGGAGATCAAGGCGCCAAAGTTAGTCTCTGGCGCCATAGGATCGCCCACCACAATATTAGTTTGAGTACGCATAAGCAGTTTTTCGATAAAGCGTGGATAAACTGACTCATGGACAAACACCCGCGTCCCATTGGTACAGACTTCACCTTGGGTATAGAAGTTACCGAGCATGGCACCTGAAACCGCATTGTCGATATCGGCATCGTCAAATACGATAAGCGGTGATTTACCGCCGAGTTCCATAGTGACGTCTTTTAATGAACTTGCCGCCGCGGCCATGACTTTCTTGCCAGTACCGACTTCGCCCGTGAAGGACACTTTGGCAATATCCGGATGCCCCGTTAACCAAGCGCCAACCTTGCCATCGCCCATTACGACATTAAATACGCCATCAGGTAAACCCGCCTCACTTAAGAGTTGCGCTAATTTCAGTGCGCCAAGCGGCGTTTCTTCCGAAGGTTTAAAAATCATCACATTGCCGCTAGCTAAGGCAGGTGCGGCCTTCCAACAGGCGATTTGTAATGGGTAATTCCACGCGCCAATGCCAGCACAAATGCCTAAAGGCTCACGGCGGGTGTAATAAAAATCCCCACCGACTTGCTGCTGAGCGCCTTCAAGCCCAGGGGCAATATGGGCGAAAAATTCGATAGCATCTGCGCCTGTGACCACATCAACCACTGAGGCTTCTTGCCAAGGTTTACCTGTGTCGCGCACTTCGATTGCCGCGAGTTCATCATTACGGGCGCGCAATAATGCGACCGCCTTTAACAGAATTCGGCTGCGTTCAGTGGCACTCATGGCAGACCAAATAGCAAAGCCTTTTTTGGCGCTCTCGATGGCCGCTTGCTGAATTTTTTCATCGGCCACTTGCACTCGATACGCCAATTGCCCAGTGACAGGATTGACGACGTCGAAGGTTTCGCCGCTATCGTTTGCGAGCAACTGACCCGCAATAAAGTTGTACTGTACTTCTACTGACATGTTTTGACTCCATGCTGCTTTATCACATTGTGGATAAAGATTTTGCATAATTTTTCGGCCTGAACAAAATCCTGCTCAGGGGTTTCACTTAAGGCGCTGCGTAACCAGAATCCATCGATCATCGCCGCCGTTTGCTCAGCAGCCATCAGGGCAAACTCTTTGGGCAACACGTGCCGAAAGGAAAAATGTAAGTTGCTGTATAAGCGGCGACTATTAATATTCTGCAAACGGGCTAACTGGGGATCGTGGACGGCCTGTGCCCAAAAACTCAGCCAAGTGTGAGTGACATTTCGCGAGCGTTGTAACTCGGTAAAATTCGCTTCAACTATCATCATTAAGCGCTCTGTTGGCGCCAACACTTGTCCTTGGATTCGATTGAGCAACGCTTGCTTTAACTGCTCGAGCAAGTGGCGCAGCGTCGCTTGGATCAAGCCCTGCTTACCACTGAAATAATGACTGATGATCCCCGACGACATCCCCGCCAACTGACTAATGCTGTTGATGGTCGTGTGCTGCAATCCATGCAAGGCAACCGATGCTAATGTCGCATCGATAAGCTGCTGTCTGCGTATCCATTTCATTGCGGCTTTAGGCATAAATACTCAAGGAATAACCACTCTCTCAATACTTTGAACGACGTTAATTGAACGTTCAATTAACAATCATGATAATGATTAGTGATGTAACTATCAACCTAAAATAGCACAGTGACAAAGCTCACAAGTTAGTTATACAAAAAAGAATTAATGTGTAAAAACAAGATAAATGTATAGATTACTTTGACTTGCGGCCCTACCACAACCACAGCAGCACGCATGATTAATATTAGATATCAAACTAATAAACTGAAGTTAATGCTACGAATGAGAGTATTAATGAGGTTTAACCTCTGTTAGATTTAACAATTGAGCCGTCAAATGTTGGCTAAAAAGTGGGATGAAAAGTGAGATAAAAAGACCAGTAAAAAACACACAGAAATGATGCCTCGCCACGGGCGCTCCCCCCCCAGAAAAACCATATCGTACGCCAACACTAATACCCGTCATAAAAGTCCGAAGTTTAGTTACCGAGTTCCAACTTTAGTGGGAAATTGGCCCCAGATAAGCGCCGAACTCGATCGAGCTCACACTTTCACTACCTCCAAATTGGTAGCTTGATCACCAGAAAAGAACACAACTTAATCTTTACAAGCAAATAGGTGGATTTTATGGCTGCTAAATTTTTTATTCCTTCTGTCAACGTATTAGGCCAAGGCGCCGTGGATGACGCTATCGGTGACATCAAAACCTTAGGCTTTAAACACGCACTCATAGTGACAGACAAACCCTTAGTCAAAATTGGCTTAGTCGGTGAAGTGGCCGAAAAACTTGGTCAAAATGGCATTACCTCCACCATCTATGATGGCGTACAACCTAACCCAACCGTGACGAACGTCGAAGCCGGTTTAGCCCTGTTAAAAGCCAACAAGTGTGACTTTGTGATTTCACTCGGTGGCGGCTCACCCCATGATTGCGCCAAAGGTATCGCCCTTGTTGCCACCAATGGCGGCAGCATTAAGGATTACGAAGGGTTAGATCAATCCGCAAAACCACAATTGCCGTTAGTGGCTATTAATACGACGGCAGGTACTGCCAGTGAAATGACGCGCTTCTGTATCATTACCGACGAAGCCCGCCACATTAAAATGGCGATTGTCGATAAGCACACTACGCCTTTGCTGTCGGTCAATGACCCTGAGCTCATGTTGAAAAAGCCTGCGAGCCTCACGGCCGCAACCGGTATGGATGCACTCACTCACGCGGTTGAAGCCTATGTGTCTATTGCAGCCAATCCGATCACCGACGCCTGTGCGATCAAGGCCATAGAATTGATTCAGGCTAACTTAGTCAACGCGGTGGAAAATGGTCAAGATATCAACGCCCGTGAACAAATGGCCTACGCTCAGTTCTTAGCGGGTATGGCGTTTAACAATGCCAGCTTAGGTTATGTGCATGCGATGGCGCACCAATTAGGCGGTTTCTACGATCTGCCCCACGGTGTGTGTAACGCCCTGCTGCTGCCCCATGTACAGGAATACAATGCCCAGGTCGTCCCTGCTCGCTTAAAAGACATTGCTAAGGCTATGGGTGTGGATGTGTCCAACATGACCGATGAGCAAGGTGCCAGTGCGGCGATAGCGGCAATCAAAAAGCTGTCTGTTGCGGTTAAGATCCCAGAAAACCTGACCTTGTTAGGCGTGAAAGCGGAAGATATTCCAACACTTGCGGATAACGCGTTAAAAGATGCCTGTGGATTCACCAATCCAAAACAAGCGACCCATGCGGAGATCTGTCAGATCTTCACTAATGCGCTGTAGTTGCGCGCTGTAATCGCCATACTTTATCAATCGCAAGTTATCGCACAGCAATCGTGCGCTAACTTGCTGGATAACGACTGATTGTCCTGCTAGTGCGTAAACACGACTTCATCCTCCAATGAATGCGTTTTGGGCTCCAATAGTGCGCAGATTATCGCTGCACTATTGGGGCCTTTTTTATACCGGTATCGACAAGATGGTGAGGTAAGTTACTATCTTAAAAATTGAGCAACAAAAACCAACATAAAACTCAGTGTCTATGCACCTTTGCACTGACAAAACACTCACAAATCTGCATATTCAAGAAGAAAGGATCTGAACCTCAAATATTCATAGCAAAATGATATAAAAAACGTGATCTCTGTGGGTTACAGACTGTTACAGATCCGATAAGATGGCCCCAGTTCGCTTTTTCCCTGCAAAAGATGAAGCCAGCTGAGAGGCCCGTTCTAACGAATGGGCCTCTGTCCATTCTGCCTTCTGCGTTTCCTCTGCGACAACTTAAGCTGGTACTTAATCGTATTACACCCACTAAAGCTTAATTAACCTACTTACTCCGCGGTTCACTCTTTTTATCACTTACACTCAATAAGACTTACTGACGGCCAAGTTGTTGCTTTATTAATCAGTAATTCAGCAAAAGCGAAACTTCACCCAAAACTGAGATCTAGCACAAAGTTATTGGCATAAAACTCATGCTAAATAGAGACATGACAGATTAAGTAAATGGTTAATTTTCATGCAGTAACTATCCTTCTCCGTCAAAAAACATCAAGGCTAAATAGACTTAATTAATGATTGACCGAATTCAAAAACGATGCCTATGATGGCAACAATATCCTCGAACAGGTAGGTACGCTATGACTGCAATCACCCATGTATATAACTACACAGTTAGATGTCCACATTACAAAGATCCTGAACATCCCGTTACTTGGTTAAATCATATTGAAATGAACCAGTCCTGTGAAATCGCGTTAAATCGCATCACTAAGTGGCACGAGCTTTCTGGGGATAAGTCCTTCGAAACAAATAAGTTCGTGGTTCGTAAAGCCGAAAATGAAGATGCTTACTTCTCGATGCAGAGTGACAGACTCAAAAATGACGGCCATGCCCTAGTCACCTTTAAAATCTTTTTAGATGATTGCTGTGACGATGCTGCACCGGAAGAAATCATGCAGCACCTGATTGAAGACTATCAACAACGCTTAGCCAAACTCGAATAATCTTTGCAGTATTATTTAGCGACCTTAGACGCCAGTGCGCAAAACGCCACTGGCGTTTTTATTTGCTGAATTAATAAAATTTAAACTCCGACGTCATTTCGCACTATCCGTTTCACACCTCTTGCTCAAACTTGCCTAAAGACATTACGACAACAACTCGGCAGATAATGGTGCCATAGCGTGATTCAGCTCAAGATCTGTTATATTGTCCCGAATGTTATTTGGCACTGTAAAAATGGCAGGGCTCAGTAAATTGAGTTACGAACTTAAATTGAGGATTAGCATCACAATGAATAAAGCGACGCTCATTATTATTCCTTTATTACTCGCTACATCCGCCTGTGCGGATTTAAAGGACGCAGGCCGTGCTATCGGCACAACCACTAAAGATGTCACCACTGAGATAGGCCACGCGACTCGAGACACCACCAAAGCCATAGGTCATGCCTCGCGAGATGCCGTCAAGTCGGTAAAAGAAGATTTAACCAAAGACTAATGACAGTGACGCCTAGGCGTCACTGTCATTTTTAAGTATCTTATCTATTCAAACGTCACGCATTTCAAGCTCCGCGCCCGCTAAGCCGCATTCGCCCGAATACCATGGGGCACAGGCAATCCTTGGGCATTCACATGCACAAACACCATCTTATCTATACTCACCACTGGCGCCTGCGTCATCTTATTACGTACTTGGCAGCTGACAGTAATAGAACTGTGGCCGAGACTCACCAGCTCCAGACCAAACTCAATCACATCCCCTTGATGCGCTGGCGTCATAAAGTTGATTTCAGAAATCAGCTTAGTCACATGGCTAGTGCTCTTCATCTGGCAGGCAGCAAAAATAGCGGCCTCCTCATCTATCCAACTGAGCAACTGACCGCCAAACAGGGTATTTGCTGGATTTAAATGTTCAGGTTTAACTAAACGGCGACTGTAATATTTCATGGCGGTAACCTCAATGTGAATGCCAGCAATCAGCTTTAATGCGCTATAACTTCCCACTGTATTCAGAGCATTTTTCAGGCCACATTTGATAGCTATTAAATAACAATGAGATAGCAATAAGATGCTGTAAAATAATCCGATTATTGCACCAAGTCGTATCAGAGTTGCACCATATGATACCAATCACATTAAATATCTAATCAGTTCAGAGCCTCACAAGCATCTCAATCCAAGGCGCATTGACGCAGAAATGGTTATTCCCTTTTAAGTCAATGCAACACGGGAGTGGGATGCCTGTGAGGCTCCCGAAGGGCGGGTTTCAACGCGCTTTATACTGCGTTCAAGGCTCTCGACAGAGCACCACTATGCCTTCAAGCCTTCGCCTTGTCTAAAGCGCGTTGAACTCCCGCTGAATGAACAGATATTTAATACGATTGGTATTAATCAGCGCAATAGTGAACCAATAAGCAAAAAAATAGCGACTCATAGAGTCGCCAAGCTAAGGCAAGCAAAAACTTACTGGGTAGGAAGTTAAGTCACAAAATTTGACTTAAAAACCCGCACAGCACATGTAGGCGAACTGCACGGGGATAACAGCTGCAGAGCAGCTAAACACAGGCTTACGGGTAACACTCTTTCATACTCGACTCGATATTTAAGCTGCAAGCTCGGTAACTCATCACAGTCCGCCCTTGCCCTCTATTTCGAGTTTTTAACCACGCCTCACCAGATACATCAACGTAAGGCGTGCTGAGGAGTGATCCACAATCACAATGGATCATCCTAAGCGCTGCTTACTGCTTAAAACTGCTCTTCTTCGGTAGAACCTGTCAGTGCGGTCACTGATGAATGGCCACCTTGAATAACCGTAGTCACTTGGTCGAAATAACCAGTGCCCACCTCCTGTTGATGCGCGACGAAGGTGTAACCTTTCTTCGCTGCAGCAAACTCAACTTCTTGAACTTTTTCAACATAATGCTTCATACCTTCGCCACGCGCATAGTCGTAAGCGAGGTCGAACATGTTGTACCACATGTTATGAATGCCGGCTAACGTGATGAACTGGTACTTGTAGCCCATGTCTGACAAGGCTTGTTGGAAGCGCGCGATAGTGGCGTCGTCCAGATTTTTCTTCCAGTTGAATGAAGGCGAACAGTTATAAGCAAGCAGTTGATCTGGGTATTGAGCATGAATCGCTTCAGCAAAAATCCGCGCTTCTTCAAGATCCGGTTTAGCGGTTTCACACCAAATCAAATCCGCATACGGTGCGTAAGCTAGACCGCGAGAAATCGCTTGGTCAAGACCCGCTTTAACACGGTAAAAACCTTCATTGGTGCGCTCGCCAGTCACGAAATCACGGTCGTATGGGTCGCAATCTGAAGTTAACAAATCGGCCGCGTTAGCATCGGTACGGGCGATAACCAGTGTATCGACACCGCTCACGTCCGCCGCTAAACGTGCAGCAACCAGCTTTTGTACCGCTTCTTGGGTTGGCACTAATACTTTGCCGCCCATGTGACCACATTTCTTCACTGAAGCTAACTGATCTTCAAAGTGAACACCGGCAGCGCCCGCGTCGATCATCGACTTCATCAGTTCGAAGGCATTTAATACGCCGCCAAAACCCGCTTCTGCGTCAGCAATGATTGGCAGGAAGTAATCAACAAATTTTTCATCTTCTGGATTAACGCCATTGCCCCACTGAATTTGGTCAGCACGACGGAAAGAGTTATTGATACGGGATACCACAGCTGGCACTGAGTTCGCTGGGTATAAAGATTGATCTGGGTACATAGTGCCGGCTAAGTTAGCATCGGCAGCCACTTGCCAACCAGAAAGGTAAATCGCTTCGATACCCGCTTTCGCCTGTTGTACCGCTTGACCGCCCGTTAACGCACCGAGCGAATTCACATAGCCTTTTTTAGCGCCGCCGTTAACCAGTTCCCATAACTTAGCCGCACCACGCTTAGCGATAGTATTCTCAGGCACGATTGAACCGCGAAGTGCAACCACTTCTTCCGCGGTGTAAGGACGACGCACGTTTTTCCAACGTGGGTTTTCTGCCCAATCTCTCTTGATTGCATCAATCTGCTCTTGACGTGAAGTCTGAGTCGTTGCCTTAGTCATAGTGTCGCTCCTTTCTCTTTGATGTTGTAGCTATCATGAAACTGCCCCCCAGTTTCACTCTGCTAAATTGTTTGGTTGGCGGTAGCCCCGCCACAGCTAAATCTGATTGATATAAAACGGTTCAAGCAAATGGGTTCATCCTAGGCTGTCAGCATTTCGTAACCGGGTAAGGTTAAGAAATCGACCAGCTCGTCGGAGGTGGTAATGTCTTCGAGCAATACCGCCGCTTGGGTGAATTTGCCATGGGTGAATCTGTCGCTACCCACTTCTTTTTTCACGTTCGACAGCTCTTCAACCAACATGTCTTTAAAGAGTTGCTTGGTCACGAGTTTGCCGTTTGACAGCGACTTACCGTGTTGGATCCATTGCCAAATTGAGGCTCTAGAAATCTCAGCCGTAGCTGCATCTTCCATTAAGCCGTAAATAGGTACGCAACCGTTGCCGCTGATCCAAGCCTCTAAATACTGCAGTGCGATACGAATGTTCAGACGCATTCCTTGTTCGGTGCGCTCACCATCGCAGGTTTTAAGCAGTTCGCTAGCCAGGATTGGCGCGTCTACATCACGGGTGATATGTAATTGATTACAGTGATCTTGGCCTATGTATTCGTTGAAAATACCCATAGCGGTATCGGCAAGACCAGGGTGTGCCACCCAAGTGCCATCATGGCCGTTACGCGCCTCCAGTTCTTTATCTCGACGAACTCGCTGCAATACGGCTTCGTTCTGAACCGGATCTTTGGCTGGAATAAAGGCCGCCATGCCGCCCATCGCTAACGCACCGCGTTTGTGGCAGGTCTTAATCAAGAGTCTTGAATAAGCGCTTAAGAAAGGCGTATCCATAGTGACGGCTTGGCGATCCGGTAAGACTCGGTCGCTATGACGCTTTAATGTTTTGATATAGCTGAAGATGTAATCCCAGCGACCACAGTTCAGTGCGACGATATTGGAACGTAGTTCATAGAGAATTTCGTCCATTTCGAACACGGCAGGCAAAGTCTCAATCAAGCAAGTACATTTAATCGTGCCCGCTTGCAGACAAAACCTTTCCTCAACAAAAGCAAATACTTTTGCCCACCAGCGCGCTTCAATATGACTTTCTAACTTAGGGATATAAAAGTATGGACCACTGCCCTTGGCCAAAAGTTGGCGATAGTTGTGGTAGAAATACAGTGCGAAATCAAACAGTGAGCCAGGAATCGCTTTGCCATTAAACTGCACGTGTTTTTCTTTAAGGTGCAGACCACGAACGCGGCAAATAAGCACTGCAGGATTTGGCCCTAATTTATAGTGCTTACCCGTGTCCGGCGCTGTGTACTCAATATCACCACGCACGGCATCGCGTAGGTTGATTTGACCTTCGACGACTTTTTCCCAGCTTGGTGCTAAAGAATCTTCAAAGTCGGCCATAAACACTTTGGCATTGGCGTTGAGCGCGTTAATCACCATCTTACGTTCAACGGGACCTGTGATTTCTACGCGGCGGTCAAGCAAGTCATCGGGAATACCGCGAATTTGCCATGCACCATCACGGATAGCGCGGGTTTCAGGCAGAAAGTCAGGTAATGTTCCTTTATCGATACGTGCTTGTTTATCTTTACGTTTAGCGAGTAAGGCAGGTACTTCGTCGGCAAACTCACGACAAAGGGATTCGAGCAAGGCGACAGCCCCTTCGGTAAAGATGACTTCTTTGCCTGGAATGTCACGACCCACAATATTAAGCGTGGCGTTTGCTGTAGCTTTACCCAGTGTCGAATTCAATTGCTGTTCACTCAAAGTGTGTTCCGTCATCTTGATGCCCTCCCAAGAGGCTCCACTATCACAGGCTTAACGCTGACATATATAGCAGTAGCATCCCCAATCACTACGGCTTATAAACTCACCAAAAAACCATCAAATGTTTGTTTCGAACTAAAACTTACCGACAAACGTTTGTATTTGCAACAGTCTAAGATTGACAAAAACGAGCATTAGCCTTAGTAAAACCCATACTAAAATTGGTCTGACCAAGCACAAAAATCAAATCTAAACACTTAATTAAAAAAGGATTAAATATTTGGATCACATTTAGCAATCCAAGTTGAATGTAATTTGTCAGACAACTTTACCAACCAACATGCAACGTAATTATTTACGTAATTAAATAACTAAATGTAAACTTATAAATACAGTATTTTTATCCTATTAGACCTAAGTAGAAAATACTCGATGTTTTGAACTAACCTAGAGGGAAGCAAGCTAAATCCATATAAATCATGATGATAATGACTACGACCATCACCAATAATTTAAACGACCGTTTTATATTGACGCTTACGTAAACGCAATAATGACTAAGTGTTATACCCGCTAAGCACTAGGTTGCGTTTCCCGATCAACAAGGTGGGATGTAATGGTTAACTCAAAAAATAAATCACTTTTTTATAAAAAAAATGAAACAAATTTGAAATTACAACGGGATGGAGCGTAAAACAGCCCTTTTATGACGTTTCTCTCTTGCTAGAACCCATTACTGGTTTGCTCAAAAAGATGCTTTGTGCAGCATTTATTGGCAGCACTGCACATTTCGACAATAAATGCTGAAACATTTGTTGCCAACTTAAATGCAAATCATTACTATTCGCGACCTATTTATTTGGGGGAACCATTAATGAAACCATTTCGTTTGTCGCTAACTGCACTCGCCTGCCTTTCTGTTTTATCACAAACCGCACACGCCGAAGCCAACTCGATATCAGCAAATGCTGAAGCCAACGTTGAGCGCATCACGGTTTATGGCAGACAGAACTCAGTAGTGAAGAATTCAGGGCTGGCGACTAAATCCGACATGTCTCTTATGGAAACCCCAGCAGCTGTAGTGATTGTTGACCAAGAGCTGATCGAAACCCAAGGTACAGATAATCTGCAGGACTTGATCCGTAACATCAGTGGCGTAACTCAAGCGGGAAATAACTATGGCATTGGTGACAACATAGTCATCCGTGGTTTAGGCGCAAATTACACCTATGACGGTATGTATGGCGGTGCAGGCCTAGGAAATACCTTCAACCCTACGCGCTCTTTAACCAACGTTGAATCCGTTGAAGTATTAAAAGGCCCAGCGACTGGACTCTATGGCATGGGAAGTGCTGGCGGCGTGATCAATCTGATTGAAAAGAAACCGCAGTTTGAGTCAAAGCATAAGTTCAGCGCCGAAATGGGCCAATGGGACACCTACTCCCTTGCTCTGGATAGCACGGGCGGCCTGAGTGATGATGTCGCCTACCGTTTAGTGGCTAAATCTGGCCGCAGTGATGGGTATCGCGATATCGGTACAGACAGAGACGAAATCTATGGCGCCTTAAAATGGGTATTAAGTGATAGCCAAGATGTAATGCTTTCAGGCGCTTACATCAAAGATGCTATTGCCGTTGATTCAATTGGTCACCCGATTCGGATTTACAATGCAGAATCTGTCGGCGGCAAGGGCGCGGGCGAGGTTACGTGGCAAGATCTGGTCAATGATCCCAATGGTAATGGTCTACAACTCACCGATGCACAGCGTCAGCAGTTAGCGGCCTCGTTGTCGGGCGCTGACGGCTTAACCCCCTATTCGTTTGGTGATGCAGGCTTGATTTCACCCATGGCGAAGGACAATGAGGGTGAAGAGTTAAGATTTAAACTGACCCATAATATCTATTTCAGCGACAATTTGTTCCTCAATCAACAATTGCAGTATCGCGACTACACGTCAGGTTTCGCCCGCCAAACTGGCGCCTATAACTACGTCTATTGGAAGCGTAACATCAAGGTTAAAAACGTTCTTACCGAGGTGATTAACGAAGAGCCTAGATCGCCTTTAGTTGAAAATGGCGTACTTTATCCTTTTGCTGCAAGACGTCAGGAATACCGTAAAGTCGATGCCGACGAGACTTCGTGGCAGTACTTTGCCGATCTACGTTATGACTTCCAAATTGGTAACATAGACAATGAATTATTGGTCAATGCCAACTATGAAGACCGTAATATTCGCTTCCAGCAATATTCTATCTACGATGCCGATCAAATCTTTAAAAACAAGAAAGGTGAAATTACTTATCAAGGCTCCCTGCCTTATATTTACGACATCCGTAATCCTAACTGGGGTACAGGCAAGTTTGAGGACTATGACCCACTCAAGACAGCGAACTATGACAAAAAAGTCAGCGCTTGGGGTTTAGGTGTACAACACGTGGGATATTTAGGACATGGCTTCACCACACGTGTAGGCGTTGCCTTTAACGAGATAAAACAAAGTTATGAACACTTAGGTGTCGATGAACGCTATAGTGCAAGTCAAGCTGCTGCGACGCAGGAAGAGGACACTACGGATAACGGCATCACCTATAATCTAGGTTTAACTTATATGCCAACGGACGATTTATCTTTCTTTGTGAACCACTCAAAGGGGCGCACGGCTTACAGTATATTAGGCTCTGTGACCGGCAAAAATACTGACCGTGAAGATTCAGAATCGGTAAGCAATGATCTGGGTATGCGCTTTAAAGCCTTTGATGATCAAATGCTCGCATCATTGGTGCTCTTTAAAAGCTCACGAACCAATGTGCCTTATACGAATGAAGAATATAAAGTAGGCGTATCAGGACCAGAAGTACCCGTGTATTTTTATGATGGTAGCGAAGATACTCAGGGAGTTGAACTCGATCTCAATGCCCATCTTAATGATCAATGGCGCGTTAACCTCAACGGCATGTACCAAGATGCAAGGGATAAACAAAATCCAAATACTTTAACCTACAATAGCCGACAAAAAGGCGTACCTTATGTCACTGCCAGTGCTTGGGTGACCTATGGCGCCGATTGGTTTAGCTTATCAAGCCCAATCGAATTAAGCCTTGGTGCTAAATTTGTCGATGATCGTAGTACACACTCTAGCTCATTTGGTATTCCAGACGGTTATGTGCCTAGCTATACCGTTGTCGACTCGGCGGTGAGTTACAGTACTGATTCTTGGAAAATCCAGCTTAATATCAATAATCTGCTCAATAAAGACTATTACAGTAAAGCTATGTTCTTAGGCGGTATGCCGGGTGAAGAACGCAACGTCAAACTGCAATACAGCTATAGCTTTTAACACCTAAACATCAGCGTTAAATTTGATGTTTTAAACCAATAAAAAGAGAGCATTTATGCTCTCTTTTTATATCCAAATCAAAGTGACAACATTAGCTCACATTCTCCCTATCGCCGCGCATAAGGGATTCCAACTCTGCCTTACCCTTATTCGATAGATTGATTAACGTCGCTAAATCATTTTGATGAGCTGCGCTCGCAATCACCAGTTTCTTATCATGCTCAGCAAAGATTTTTACCCGCTCGTTGGCTTGTACCTGAGATAGACCTAAACCTTGGAGGATCTTCTCACTGGCCGAGAGCGCCGAGCCAAAGGTCTCACGAAAGACATCTGTCACCCCAAGGCTCATCAAACGATAAGCATGGTTACGATCCCTTGCCCGCGCAACTATGTGGATATGGGGAAAATGGGTCTTCACTTGCTGGGCGATTTCGATGGAATCCTCAACACTGTCAACAGCCAGCAATAACAAACGCGAGCGCGCGATCCCCGCCGACATCAACATGTCTAAGCGTCTGGCATCACCAAAATAGACCTCACCGCCATATTTGCGAATCACATCCACATGACTCGCATCCTTATCCAAGGCGACAAAAGGGATACCTGATGAGGCCAAAATACGCCCGGTTATCTGGCCTACTCGGCCAAAACCGGCAATCACCACTTCAGATTCGGTGACATTAATCGTATCTGGCAAGCGAGTATCCACCACTTTGGCTTTAGTTGCTCGAAACAGGGTAAACAATATCGGCGTCACCGCCATAGACAAACCAATAGCAAGCACAAGGACTTGCGCAATTTTATCGCCAACAATGCCAGATAACTGTGCCTGAGATAACAGCACAAAGGCAAATTCACCGCCTTCTGCAAGGATCAACCCTAGTGCAATACTCGGTCGCCATTTGTGGTGCCGAATGCGGCCCAGCACCATCAGCACAAAGGTTTTAATCAGCAAAATCGCCATTAAAATACCTAAGATAAGTAACGGATCTGATAGTAATAACTTCAAATCCATACTCATACCGACCGCCATGAAAAACAGCCCGAGCAATAAGCCTTTAAAAGGTTCGATGTCGGTTTCAAGTTGGTGTCGATAACTTGAGTTTGCGAGCATAATACCCGCCAAAAATGCGCCCATACCCGCAGAGAGTCCAAGCCATTCCATTAACTCGGCGCTGCCCATCACCAACAATAACGCAAAGGCGGTGAGCACTTCACGCACCCCGCTACTTGCGACTAACTTAAGGAGTTTTGGCAGTAAATATTTGCCCACTAACACAAACCCTATCAGGGCAAGACAGGTCCAATACCAAGGCACGGCATGATGCTCAATCTGCGCCGAATTAGGCGCCAAATATGCCGTCAGTAGCAACATGGGGATAACCGCAAGATCTTGCATTAACAAAACACCAAAGGCATCACGCCCAAGTGGGGTTGTGAGCAACCTATGCTCACTCATTAACTGCACGGCAAAGGCCGTCGATGATAAAGATAGCGCAGCGCCGACCACTAACGCCGCCTCAATGGATAAGCCAAAGCCCCAAGCCAAGCCCCCAATCGCAGCCCAAGACAACAACAGCTGGCCACTACCTAAACCAAAGATAGCACTGCGAAGTTCCCATAACTTACTTGGATTCAATTCGAGACCCAGCACAAACAACATGAGCACCACACCTAACTCGGCAAAATGCAACACAGCAGCAGGATCAGAAACTAAGGCCATGCCACCAGGACCTAAAATGATGCCAGCAGCTAGATAGGAAAGGATCGGGCCAGCGCCAAAACGTTTACCTAAAGGAACAAAAATAACCGCCGCCAATAAAAATAGCAGCACCGACGTGAGTAAACTCGACTGTTCCATGAAGGCTCCAACGGAAAAAGGAATGCGCAGTGTTCCATATATATTTGCCTCGCCGCAGCTCGGCAAATTAACAGCTATGATATCCCATTTACTTATTAACAAGGTCAAGGCAATTCATTAAAAATGAGAAATTTTTGATGTGAAATCACTTAAGCACTGTGAAAGTAAACTGCAGCAACAGTGCTGAGTAAACGAAGCTTAGGTACTTAGAAACACCTTAGACTGTTGCTGCATGTAAGTGAGTGGCTGCAAAATATAAAACGAGCAATAAACTAAGGAAGGATAAAACCACTAAAGGCTTGCCAACTCTGGATAAGACAACATTGCTCACAGGACTTGCATTACACTGAGGGCGATGCGATATGACGCCGTAAATCTGTTGCCTGCTTGTCACATTTTAATATGTCAGAATAGCGTACTACTGTGTTGCGACCATTGGCCTTAGCGGCATAGAGCGCCATGTCGGCTCGGTGGAATAAAGGATCCAAACTCAGATCTTCAGCCATTAAACCACTCACGCCAAAACTCGCCGTAATGACGAACTTATGCCCTGAATGTTGGGTATCAATGGCCTCGATACGGGCTCGGCACTGCTCCGCCACTTCCATACCTTTCTCTTCATCGGCATAGGGTAATAAAAGCGCAAACTCCTCACCGCCGATACGAGCAAAAACATCACCATTTCGGATATGAGATTTAAGGGAATCAACCACCTTTTTAAGCGCCCAATCGCCAGTACCATGGCCAAAAGAATCGTTAATGCGCTTAAAGAAATCTAAATCGAATAAAATGACACAGAAATCCCCACCGCGGGCCGTGGCTTGCACAAAAAGGTTTTCTCCTAACTCTTGCCCTGCCCCGCGATTCAAAATACCTGTCAATGCATCCATTCTCGCCATACGCATAAACTTGCGCTTCTGCATCTGGCCTACCGCTAACAAAATCCCGAGAAAGAACAGTCCACCCACTAAAATAGTAATAAACATCAGCATATTGGTGTATTCGCGCTCTTTTACCGTTTGCTGAGCGATATAAAGCTCTCGCTCTTTATTGAGTAGATTGATCTCACGCGCCTGTTCATCGGCATTAAATTTAGCGGCCTGATACGCTAACGTTTTCATTTTCGCGTCATCAAACATCAGCTGATTGTAATACTGCTCTTTTTTCGAATACTCATAGGCTTGTTCAAACTGTTTATTCTCAGCATTTAAGCCAGCTAACACTTTAAAGACATTATGCTTTAACTCGGTATAACTAGGTTCATTAGGTAATGACGTAACGAACTTGGCATGCTCGACCGCATTAGCAAATTGCTCCAGTGAAAAATATGCTTCGGCTAACAAAGAATGGACACTATTAATTTCTAATTGAAAGTTAAAAGACTCGTACCCCTTTAACGCTTTCAAAAGTAAAGCAACTGCAGAGGTGTATTCTTGCAACCTTAACTTAGACTCCCCCATTCCTTTCAATGCAATAAACGAAATCAATGGAAAACCATTCGACTCACAAAAATCGTGTGTGTTCTGGAATTCATCAAATGCCTTGTCATATATTTCAAGCTCTAATTGATAAACTGATAAATACAACTTTGCAGTACAAATATCTTTTACATTATCAGCTGCAGCAAGTGATAGTGCCTTAGCCGCGTAGGTCCCCACCTCTTCTTTTATGCCCATTGCAGAGTACAAACTGGCTAAACGTAGATATGCAGCACGTTTGATATCTATATTATCAATTCGATCTATTAACCCTAGGCTTTTGCTCATTACAACAAAAGCATCTTTAAAGTTCCTAAGGGCGATGTACGCCGTTGCCTCATAGCTATAGGCAGAAAATAAATAATCGCTATTTTGAACTAAATTTTCGGATTGAATTAAATTATCTAGGGCTTCTTGATATTGACCTGAATAAATAAATGAAGTCCCTTTAAATACTAATAAGCGCCCTTGTTGAAAACGCGTCATATGCGCGAAATCAGCTTCAAGTTCATGGAGCTTAGTAATAGCACTGGGTAGATCGGTATGTTGTAGTTGCTCCAGCTCTGCTAACGCCTCATCAAAATTGATAGTTGCAGCCATTAAGGGCATACAAAATATACCCGAACATAACCACAAAAAAGCGCGCAGGAGTTTCAATTACTCACCGTTACCATGGGAAATAACTAAGTAGGACTGATAATCACCATCGCCACTCAAGCTTTTCAGTTTTTCCATGTCTCCCGACATGACGGCTGCAATTTCTTCATCAGTTAACCCATGGGCACGCATAACGGCCTCAGGATCCTGTTGATACGCTTCCATCAGCTGTGCATCTTGACCCAACTGAGTAAAAAAATCCGATAATGCAGACATACTTTTCCTTATTTAAATAATGACTCCCGAACTCAGCTCAGAAGTACAGCACTCGCAATTAACCTAAGTCTTCAGGTCTAATGCCTAATTTAGTTAAAATAGCATAGTTGTATTCGAGTTTTTTTGCTGGCGGGATCAGTAAAGTACTGATCGGAGACAAGTTTGCCTCAGGCAGCTTACTCAATGGCAAATACTCAATTCTAGGGGCTTGAACTGGCAGATTAGCAGCTTCGTAGATCACCACTTGATGATCTCGCGGATACCATTGATGCAGTTGTTCAACCAAAATCTGCAGCCTGTCACTCGTAGTATGGAACTGAGTTAAGGTATGTTCACCAGCAATCGCAATTTGCCATAACAATAAATGGGTTGTCGCATCGGGCACATGATTAAAAAACATAAACTGGCTAGCTTCAAAGCTTTGATGCCCAGAGCTGCCGGGGTCAATACCCAGATCAGCCCATAAACACGCCTCGGCCGAAATCCCCGGCTCCATCTTCGCTGAAAACCCTTCTGCCCTAGCCCGCGTAATCGCCATATGGGAAACACAGGCAAAGATTCCTGGATGACCATAAAGCGCACAAACGGTTTTCTTGCCAGCCCTCACAGCCTCCAATATAGCATTAACCATTTGTTCATAGGTTTCTCGGCGATTTTTCACTTCGCCATTTTGAGCATAAAACGACTGTAAATTGATGACATTGGGATTAATGTTCTGGATCCAACACTGGGAAAAACCATCGGGCAGGAGTGAAAACACCACATCGGCGTGCTCAATATAACTGCGACTCATCACACTGATTTGTCCGGCCAGCTGTAAACCCGTGCCTACGCAAACTAAAGAACCCAAAGCATCTATCCCAATATTTTATTTCAAACACTGCAAACCCATAACCAAAGCTACAGCAAAAGAACATAATAAAAACATATCTGCAACTTTAATCTGATTTAAGCAAGATTACTATGTTTATCGCCACACAAACTGTTTATCGACTTACTGACTAATTGCTTGGCTTTAAAGAAAAAATCTGGCCCTCATTTCCTTTTATACAATCCTGTCAGCACGCTTAAGAGGCTAAAAACACCTCCACAGTTGCCACATGACTTCCAGTAATAAATATCCTTAAAGATTGAGAACTAAAGCCAACATCGCAGGTCGAAAAGTCACACAATTCGATCTATGACGGCAGCAAAGCCCGATTGCCCTTGTCATGAGGGGGAATGCTTGGGTATTATGGCCGCCAGATTTTCAGAAGTAGCGCATACAATGATCAATAAAAAGCAAAGTCTTACCCTGCTGAGCGCTGTGGCGCTCTCTGTTTCGCTCAGTGCTTGTAGTGTGTTCGATTGGTTGATTTATAAGCCCGACATTCCACAGGGTAACTACATGGAACCGCAACAAGTTGAAAAGTTGCGCATTGACATGACCAAAGAACAAGCCGAATACATTCTCGGCCGTCCAGTATTACGCGATAGTTTCGCCGACGATACTTGGTACTATGTGTATCACTACAAGAGTGGACGCGATGCCAGCATTACGCATAAAGAGCTCATTTTGCACTTTACGGGTGATAAACTGACCGCAGTAAATGGCGATTATGAGCTAAGCAAAGAATTTGATACGCCACTTGAGCAAAGTAGTTTACCTACGGGGAATAAAACTGAGCTAGTGCCACAAATTCCTGCACAGCGTCCCGATGCCAAGCCCTTAGTAAAAGAAAACCAAACAGAAGCACAGGTTCAAAAACCAATTAAGTAAAATCCTAAACTTTGCTTATGTTCTTCTCAGTCAAATGAAATACAAAAAGCGCCTAAGGGCGCTTTTTTATTGAGCAATGATGGCAAACTGATATCAGTCTTAATACCAATCGTATTAAGCTCGTCCACCCGTCACTTTATTCGCTCGGCCTTCATCTTTAGCTTTATCCGCACGGCGGCGACGCACATCCTTAGGATCAGCAATCAAAGGACGATAAATCTCAACCCTTTGGCCAGGTAAAATCACTTGGTCATGTTTGACCACATTACTAAACACACCGAGCTTAACCGTCTCTAAATCGATCTCAGGGAAAAAGCTCACTATGTTACTTAAACGCACCACCTCTATCGCTGACGTGCCAGGATTCACATTCACCGAAATCACTTTTTGCTGTGTAGGTAAGGCGTAAACCACATCAACTACAAACTTATCTGTCTCATTTGTCACTGTAAATTACCTTAGCGCGACTCGTAAATGCCGTCACCATTGATACCATAAGATCATTAAACACTTTACCAAAGGCCATATCGGCTAACGAGCTTGAAAACTCAAAACTCAGCTCGAATTCTACCTTGCAAGCTTCTTCAGTCAGCTCAGTAAAACGCCACTGCCCCAATAAATGCTTAAAGGGTCCATTTTCCAATGTTAAATCAATACTCTTACCAGGAACCACTTGGTTGCGAGTCGTAAAGGTCTTACGGATCCCCGCTTTACTCACATCCACAGATGCCAGCATAGTTTTGCCGTCAAACTCTAAGACTTTGCCACCCACACAACCGGGTAAAAACTCTTTATACGACTCGACATCATTCACTAAGTCATACATTTGCATCGCACTAAAACGGACTAACACACTTCGAGAAATTTGCGGCATAGGACTTAGCACTCTTCACTAACGTATTCACAGCGACCTAAACAAACTCGTACGCACAAAAAGAACGCACGCAAGATGAACAACTTAGGCAAGCAATCAAAATTTGCACGGATTTTATCACGATACGTAAAAAACGCACCCCTTGTGCACTTAGGTTGATACTCAACAGCCTAATCGCGTTCAAAAAAACAGCAACAACGCGATAGAGGCTTGAAATTAGCTAAATAAAACCTTATATCAATACCAAATTGATTAACCGTGCGTATAATGGCGCCACTATGGTAAAGAAAAAATCAAGCAAAGCCGCGCCTGCGACTATCGCACGTAATAAGCGCGCAACCTTCGAATACCGTTTCGAAGAAAAAATGGAAGCTGGCCTATCCCTCATGGGATGGGAAGTTAAATCTATCCGTATGGGTAAAGTCAACTTGTCTGACTGTTACGTATTCCTGAAAAATGGCGAAGCCTTTATGCATGGCTGCACCATTATTCCCTTGAATACGGCCTCGACACACGTTGTCTGCGACCCACTACGCTTAAAAAAATTGCTACTCAGCCGTAAAGAGCTAGATAAACTGGCTGGCTTAGTCGAGCGCCAAGGCTACTCTATCATTCCTATCTCAATGTACTGGCGTAAAGGTGCATGGGTAAAAGTGGAAATTGGCCTAGGTAAAGGTAAGAAAGATCACGATAAGCGCGAAGATACTAAAGCGCGTGAATGGGAAGTTGAAAAAGCCCGTGTGATGAAAAAAGAAAAAACGCACGGATAATGAACAAACGATTGAACTTGAAGCAAATGATGCTAGGTAATCATTATGCTACGGGTTACAATCAAATTCTTGGGGGCGATTCTGGATTCGACAGGATTCACGAAACCCTGGGAGCATGCCGAGGGGCGGTTGGCCTCGTAAAAAGCCGCAAAGTTATAGTTGCAAACGACGATAACTACGCTCTAGCAGCTTAGGCTAGCTAGCCATCTGACACAGGTCTCTCAAATGGGCAGTGTATACAGATGGTCATCTTACATTTGATAGCGAGGGAACTCCGTCCGGGGGTGAACCGCGAAATAGTACCGGACTCGCCCGATGAAATCCTGTCTTTCGGAGTTTATTCGGGTTAATTAAAAGAGAGACTAAGCATGTAGTGCCTTGGATGTAGGTGTTCTGGACGCGGGTTCAAGTCCCGCCGCCTCCACCAATTTTACCAGAAGGGCTTAACCGCAAGGTTAAGCCCTTTTTGTTTGCTCTGCTCATGGAACGCAATTTGAGATTTTATTTCCACAATTAAGCTTTGCTAGCTCGGATGGTTTGAGATTTTCTAGCTTGGGTAGTTTGAGAATGAGATATATAACTCAGATCACCTGCTTGGACTTGACCATCTAAGACATACGCATTGCTGCTAACGATTGGCTCCGCCATCACTAAAACCTATGAAAACGGCAAAAATCAGTACGAGAAGAGTAATACAGCAAGTGCGATTGAAATCGAAATAGAAATTAAACCAATGATTAAATGTATATATCTAGATAGGAATTTGTTTTCAATCGCTTCTTCAGGGCAATTGATTGGAACACATAAACTGATCTTGTCACCGATTTGAGGTCCAAACCGAGTGTAAGCTTGTTCGTCATAATTAATCAGAGTTCCTCTTGTATAACGCTTTCCTTGCCAAAAATATTCTACAACCGGATTAATGAAAATTTGTTGGTACCTGAAGTGCTCATGTTCTGGGCTGTATCTGGTATTTTCATCCAGTGAAATAATAGTTCCTTCAACGATATCGTATGTTAAAAATTGATCCTCTCTAAATCTCAATATTCCACCAATCCCGATGAGACCAAGGGTCAATGAGAACCAAGAGAATAAAATATGTCCTCCTATATCCTCAAAGACAAATGCAGCGATGATCACGGAAGGAATAGACAAGATAAAAACCAAAAACAGCATCAATCGCTTCATACAACACCCCAAAAAACAATTCAAAAAGGCCGAATCATACTAAAACGCTAACTGACGGTGAAACGATAAACATGATTAACTTTACACCGCTACACAAACTCCTATAAAAAATTAACGCTTCTTACCGCCCAGAGCGCGCTTTTTGGCACGTTGTTTTTGGGCCGCTTTGCCGTTACGCCTTGGTTCAGTGTCCATTTTATTAAAGTCGGGTTCAAAGCCGGGTAACCATTGTTGCGGTAAACGCTTGTCCAATACGACTTCGACTTCTTCCAGTAATAGAGCATCCTCTTGGCTAAAAAGGGTGATGGCAAGCCCTGCACTGCCCGCTCGGCCTGTGCGGCCAATACGATGAATATAATCCTGCGCGATAAAAGGCAGCTCAAAGTTAATCACATACTTGAGCTCAACGATATCTAGGCCTCGGGCAGCAACATCCGTGGCCACTAGCACTTGAATCTTGCCTTGTTTAAATTCCTGCAAGACTTTCTCGCGCGCACCTTGGGATAAGTCACCGTGAAACGCCTGAGTACTAATATCGGCTTTATTGAGTTGCTGAACCAATTTATCGACACCTTGCTTAGTGCGGCTAAAAATCAGCACTTGATGCCAGTTTTTACTGCGTACCAGATGGCTGACGAGTTCGGTTTTACGGTCTGCGTCGACGGCATAAACCACTTGCTCAATTTCGGCAGCGGTCGTGTTGCGCTTGGCAACTTCAATCAACTTAGGATCGCGCAGTAAGGTTTTACTTAAGCTGAAGATGGCGGCATCTAAGGTGGCAGAAAATAACAGCGTTTGTCTGTCACTCGGCACTTGCTTGATCACGGCTTGAATTTCATCCATAAAACCCATGTCGAGCATACGGTCGGCTTCATCAAACACAAGCACGCTCAATTGCTTAAGACTCAATGCGCCTTGTCTGAGGTGGTCGAGTAAACGGCCCGGCGTAGCAATTAACACATCAATCCCTGCATTAAACACAGCGACCTGCGCATCGATACTCACGCCGCCGTAGGCGATACCAACACGGATATCTGTCCCTTTAGCGTACTTAACAAAACTCTGCTGTACCTGCACTGCCAGCTCACGTGTCGGCACTAAGACTAATGCACGTACGGGTCTTGCCGCTGTTAGCTCTTGCGCGGGGCTGAGAGCCAACAAATGATGCAAGATGGGCAAGGCGAACGCCGCGGTTTTGCCTGTACCCGTTTGGGCGCCAGCCATCACATCCCGTTTGGTCAAGATGGCAGGGATCGCTTCTAGCTGGATGGGCGTTGGCGACTCATAGCCAAGACTCGCTAAGGTATTCACTAAGGTGGAGTTTAAGGATAAGGCACTAAAGGACATTGCGGTTAACCACTGAAAATAATGGCCAGAATTTTAGCAGACACAAACCCAAGCGACTAGCGCCATAGCGCTAGCCCTGTGGTTCTATCGGGCGAAACTAAATCAACCCCAGTATGAGTCAGACTTACAATCAGACTCGCAATACGCCAACATCACGATAGAAATGCGTCGAGATCTTCTGGTAGTTGCGGACGGCTAAAGAGATAACCTTGGGCTTGATCGCACTGATTTTGTTGCAGAAAATCGGCTTGTTCTTTGGTTTCCACTCCTTCGGCGATAATGTCGAGCTTCAACGCATGTCCAAGCGCAATCACAGCTTTAGCAATCGCGGTATTGTTAGTGTCGAAGGGAATATCCCGCACGAAGGATTGATCAATCTTCAGCTTATGGATGGGTAGTTTTTTCAAATAATTCAGCGATGAATAACCGGTGCCAAAGTCATCGACCGATAATTCTATGCCCAGATCGCCAAGTAACTTTAAGTCACGGATAGCAAGATCGGGATTTTGCATCATCACACTTTCGGTCACTTCAAGCTCTAAGTGTTTGGCGGGTAAGCCAGTTTCAGCTAAGACACGTTTTACATCATCCACAAAGGAGCTGCGCTGTAACTGTTGTCCGGCCACGTTCACCGCAATGCGGCCAAAATGTTTACCTTCACTAAGCCAACGCATGCCCTGACGACAGGCGGTTTCTAGCACCCATAAACCTATCTCATGGATAAGACCAATTTTTTCTGCCACGGGTATAAATACCGCGGGAGAAATCAAACCCAGTTGAGGATCGTGCCAACGCAGCAGCGCTTCAAATCCCACGGTTTTTCGAGACACTAAGTCGAGTTTTGGCTGGTACATCAAGTACAAGGCATTTTGCTCAATCGCGCCATAGAGGGCACTTTGCAGCTTAAGATGTTCAAAAGACTGTTGCGTTAAGGACTCAGTATAAAAAGCATAATTATTGCGGCCATCATTTTTAGCGCGATACATGGCCGCATCGGCGTTACGCAGTAAAGTGTCCGCATCGGCTCCATCACTTGGATACAAGGAAACACCCATGCTCGCGGTCAAACGCAAGTGGTCGCCTGTGCTCACAATAAACGGTTGTTCAAACACTTGCCGCAATTGATGAATGGCAACCGTAGCATCTTCGCTATTGTCGATCCCCGAAATTAATGCCACAAACTCATCGCCACCAATACGTGATAACACATCTTGATCGCCCACTTGGCTGCGTAAACGCTTGGCAAGCTCGACCAGCATTTCATCACCTATGCTATGGCCAAAACTGTCGTTGATATGCTTAAACAAATCGACATCAATCATCACAGTCGCTAACTGCAAATTCAGCCGCTTAGCTTGTCGCACTTCTTGTTTGAGCTGCATCATAAACTTCATGCGATTAGGCAAATGCGTTAGCGGGTCGAAATAGGCTAAGTGCGTAAGCTGCGCTTCATTCTCTTTCTGGGCAGAAATATCGGCAAATACCGCGACAAAATAACGCACATCACCGACTTCGTCATAAATCGTACTTATGGTGATATTTTGCGGGAAAATAGTGCCGTTTTTACGCCGATTCCAGATTTCACCATTCCACTTACCGTTTGCCAACAGGGCATTCCACAGTTTGTCGAAGAATGTTTTATCATGGCGACCCGAGCTAAAAATCCGTGGATTCTGACCGAGCAGCTCTTCCCTCACATAACCTGTGATCTCAAAAAATGCGCCGTTAACGTCGGTGATATTGCCGTGTCTGTCGGTCACAACCACGCCTTCGACCGAGTTTTTAAATACATTGGTCGCCAGTGTCAACTGCTCTTCAACCGCTTTATGCTTAGAAATATTGCGAGTCATACCGATAACGCCCACAAATTCACCGTGGGGATTTAAGGTTGGGAGTTTAAGCGTTTCTAACCAAAGATGATTTTTAGTTTCACCGCCATCTAAACACTCAGCGACAATAATAGGCATGCCAGACTCGATAGCGAGCCTATCACCTTCTAGGAAAATATCCGCAATATCCTCACCAAAAAGTTCGGCATCGGATTTACCGACAATCTCGCAGCGGGGCATTTCCCACGCTTTTTCGACGCTGCGATTACAGAGAGTGTAAATACCAGCGGCATTTTTCATCCAAATATGTTCTTCAAAACTATCGATAAAACTTTGTAAGTCGACCGTATCGATATTCGATGGCGCACCTCGGCTTAATGCTTCTGCTGCACTGTGTTGGCTTAATATCTCGCCTAGCCGGTGTTGAATGCTATCGCTGATGAGCTTGGCAAGTCGCAGCGTTTTCGAATCTACGCCTTGAGCCTCATGGTGATAAAAACATAAAAAGCCAAAATTTGCCCCAGATGGCCAAGCGAGAGACAAACAAATCACACTGCCGATTGAGCTACAACTTCGCCAATCTGAGTGCTGCCGAGTATCTATGATCAATTGCGACTGCCTGACAAGCTCAGTTAACTCTGACACAGATAATGACGTAGTGATTTGATGGTGACCTAATCGCGGTAATACCGAAATCGACTCGTTTGGGCTAATCAACTGTTCTTGGGCTAACTGAGCATCAGAGGAAGTTTCAAACGTATTGGAGGAGAGTGTCGATGTCGTATTTGAAGGAACAACTTTTGACTGTGTGGCTATTGATGATGTCGCCGCTGATAATGTTGCACTAGGTAGGGTTTTCGCCGAGTGATTGCCGCTTAAATGACAGAGTATTGCCTGGATTTCACTGTCAGCCGCAGAATCTGAACTTAACATACTGCTAAGTTCACCCGCAGCATTCCATGCTATTAATGTCGCTTTACTGTTCGATATCTCGGCAACCAAGTTTACATCTTTCAACCAGTTATCAAGATCTTGCTGCGAAATAGGTACATCTATCATCATCTTGCCAACTAATACTTAGTTACTGCTCAATCGACCCACGGCAAAAAACACCATAAGACCCCAAACGCATGCTCAAATTAGCCCCAAAGGGAAAGCGTTAATCAAGCGGTAAAACATCATAAAATTTTACTTTTAACATCAATTAACTACATCTCAATTGGCGCCAATCTTAGCTATTAAACCGTGCCCATCATAGCCACCTTTTAAGGCTGGAGAGGTCAAACCATCAAGGTTAGATAGATTTTCCGAGACCACTCAAAGTGCCATAGCACAGTAAAGCGCCGCTGACATTACCTTTGCTACTTTAGCACAAAATTTTCGAGTCAGTATTGGGATAAGTTTATTGCGTAACAATTAGTTAGACTTAACCGATTAAGCCTGACCGCAGTGCTACAGCACTTTGTGAGCAGCAGATAACTATCCCTAAAGGCATAAATCAGCAATAACGGAGTTTTGATTGACAAAAATGCTATCTTATTGTCTACAATGGAAATAATAAGGCTGAAAAACCAAGGATATTTATGCCCACTGACGTCGTATCAAGCCAAGCCACCCTACTCGACAGTAAACAACTGTATCGCATTTGCGAACTAGACCAATTAAGCACAGATTGCCAGTCCACAGCCGAGCTCACTCCACTTGATGATATTGTCGGCCAAGAACGTGCCCAGCAAGCGGTAGAGTTTGCGATGGGGATTAAAGAAAAGGGTTATAACATCTACGCCATCGGCCAGAACGGCCTTGGCAAACGCACTATGATGCTGCGCTATTTAAGCCGTCACAAGCCAAGCGATCATACGCTGTACGACTGGTGTTACGTGGTTAATTTCGATGATACCCGTTGCCCTAAAGTGCTCAAACTGAGCGCGGGGACTGGGCTTGAATTTAAAAAAGCCGTCGAAAAATTAATGCTAAAACTTGTCAAAGCTTTACCTTTAGCCTTTGATAATGAAATGTATTATGCTCGCACCGAAAAGCTCAAAAGCCAGCTATCACAGAAACAAGAAGTCGCACTCACAGAATTAACCGAAGAAGCAAAACAAAAAGGCATCAGCCTCAGCTTGACTATGCAGGGCGACTATCAAATGTTAGCCCTCAATGGTGAAGAGCCCCACGACGAAGCCTCATTCGAAGCCTTGACCGATGCTGAACGCAGCCAATTTGAAAGCAATATCAATGGCCTAGAAGTCAAACTGCGCGGGATTATTCGCCAAATCACAGAATGGGAAGAAGAATTTAGCGACAAGCAGCAAGAGCATGACGAGCAAGTCGCCAAAGAAGTGTTAATCCATTTTATTAAGCCACTTAAAGATAAGTTCAAGCATCAGCCAGAAGCGCGCACTTTCTTAACCGGTATGCAGGCGGATATCTTAGATAATCTGGATATTTTCTTAGAAGAAAGCGAAGAGCAATTGGGCCTAGCCTACGCTTCCCTAGAAAAGAAAATGCCCCGTCGCTATCAAGTTAACGTTTTGGTCGGCCAAGGCACTCAAAAATTCCCCATAGTCGTCGAAGAAAGCCCGAGTTATCACAGCCTATTTGGCTATGTGGAGAACGCCACATTTAGAGGCACAGTGTTCACCGACTTCTCGCTTATCCGTCCCGGCAGCCTGCACAAGGCGAATGGCGGTGTGTTATTGATGGATGCCGTTAAAGTATTAGAGCGCCCTTATGTGTGGGACGGACTAAAGCGCGCCCTGCGTTCACGCAAACTGGATTTAAGCTCACTCGAACGGGAAGTGTCGCTGTCGGGTACGATTTCCTTGGCGCCCGAGCCTATCCCCTTAGATGTGAAAATCATCCTGTTTGGCGATCATGAAACCTATCAGCTGCTTCAACACTATGATCCTGACTTTAGCGAGCTATTTCGCGTTACCGCCGATTTTGAAGATGTGATGGACAGAACCGCCGCCTCTGAGGCGCACTATGCCCGCTTTATTTCGAGCATAGTCCACGACAACAACATGCTGCACTGCGATCGCGCCGCCATAGCGCGCATCATCGAATACAGCTCGCGGGAAGCCGAGGACCAACAAAAACTGTCGCTACACTCGGCCAATATTGCCAACCTGCTGCGGGAATCAAACTACTGCGCTAAATCGGCGGCCAGTCAGCAAATTTTAGTGCCGCACGTTGAGCAAGCACTTCGAAATCAAGAACAAAGAGTCTCGCGTCTGCACGATAACATAATGCAGAGCTTTACCAACGGCACCACCTTGATCAGCACTCAAGGCAAAGTGGTTGGACAAATCAATGCCTTATCCGTCATTTCGACCTCAGATCATCAGTTTGGTATGCCCAATCGCATCACAGCAACCACTGCCTTTGGTAAAGGTGAAGTGATGGATATCGAACACAGAGTCAAACTAGGGGGGCGAATTCACTCTAAGGGCGTGTTGATCTTAACCGCTTATTTAGCCTCAGTGTTAGGTAAAACAGCGCAAATCCCGCTCACCACTTACCTCACCTTCGAGCAATCTTAC
This sequence comes from Shewanella septentrionalis, assembly GCF_025370265.1. Lineage (NCBI taxonomy): Bacteria > Pseudomonadati > Pseudomonadota > Gammaproteobacteria > Alteromonadales > Shewanellaceae > Shewanella > Shewanella septentrionalis. Next base: position 62,035 of record NZ_JAMTCC010000005.1, read on the forward strand.
AGCGGCGTGGACGGCGATAGCGCCTCAATGGCCGAATGTTGCGCCATTATCTCGGCCATTAGCGAGCAAGCACTAAGGCAAGATATTGCCATCACAGGTTCGATGAACCAGTTTGGTGAGGCCCAGCCCATTGGCGGTGTGAATGAGAAAATTGAAGGCTTCTTTGATGTCTGCAAAATTAAAGGCCGTACGTCAGATCAAGGGGTGATTATTCCAGCTTCGAACATGGCTAACCTTATGCTACGTAAAGACATTGTCGATGCAGTAGCGCAAGGTGAGTTCCACATTTGGGCCATTACCCATGTGACTCAAGCCATGGAGTTGCTGCTTGGTAAAACCGCAGGCAGTTTGTCGCAAACGGCCACGCCTAGCCAAGGGCAATATTCTCCCGAGAGCATTTTCGGCATCGCCCAGCAAAAGCTCACCGCACTTAGATCCTTAGTTAAAGCAGATTAAATAAAAACGCGAGAAAGACAAACAAAAAGGGTTAGCCAATGCTAACCCTTTCTTTATTCGGCTATTAAGTGAAATTACACTAAGCTTGCTAGCATTTCGTCGCTGTAAGGTACAAGTTCAACGCCATCACGCACGCGAGCAACATAGTCAGGGTTAGCAATGAATGGACGACCGATAGCAATCAAGTCGAACTTATTCGCTGCAATCGCTTCACTGGCAGTTTCAGCGCTGTAGCTTCCAACTCCCACTAAGGTTTTGCCATAGTGTGCGCGCACATAGCTTGAAGCTCTGCCGCCAAGATAGTCAAATTCCATACTGTCATCGAAAATCCCAATATGCACAAAGGCGATATCACGCGACTCTAACTCAGGTAAGAAATAATCGAACACTTCGCGGTCACGGCTATCTGCCGCCATATTGAAATAAGCCCCTGGTGAAATCCGCAGACCAGTTCTGTCTTTGCCGATACGAGCCACAACAGCGTCGACAACTTCAAGCGCAAAGCGGGACATATTGGCAGGAGTGCCACCGTATTCATCGGTGCGGCGATTGCTGTCATGGTGTAAGAAAGTATCAATTAAATAACCATTTGCACCGTGGATTTCAACGCCATCAAAGCCAGCTTCAATGGCATTTTCCGCCGCTTTGGCGTAATCACGCACTAGGCCTTGAATATCCTCGAGTGTGGCAGGTTTTGGCGTGACATAAGTTAGCTCACGCATTCTTGGCACGCTGCCTTCAATCTTCTGTGCTGATGCAGCAAGCACATCGCCACCACCAAAAAAGTGTGGATGTGCAACACGACCCGTATGCCATAACTGCACAAAAATCTTACCGCCATTGGCATGTACTGCATCGGTCACTTTGCGCCAGCCAGCAATTTGCGCTTGAGTAAAAATACCAGGGGTATTTGGATAACCTTGGGCATCGGGACGAATAATGGTCGCCTCTGTGATGATCAAACCCGCTTCGGCGCGGCGTGCATAATAGGCAACCATATCATAGGTTGGCACTAAGTCGGCATCGGCCATACAACGGGTCAAAGGTGCCATTAAGAAACGATTGTTTAAGGTAATAGTGTCATTAAGCGAGTAGGTTTCGAACAGATTTGCCAAGGAATTTGGCGTGGTTTGTGTGGTCATTTTCTCAGTCCCATTCTTGAATATGCATTCAAGATATTATTATTTGAACGATCATTCAAGTTAATTTTTGAATGTTCGTTCAACATTAGGTAGAATTCAGCCTAAGCGTTTCTATACAAGTGAATTAAATTCGATGCGTAATGCAGAGTTCGACCGAGAACAGGTACTTCGTGGCGCTATGGCCGCCTTCATGCACAAGGGTTACACCAAAACGAGCATGCAAGATCTAACTCAAGCCACGGGATTACATCCGGGGTCGATTTACTGTGCTTTTACCAATAAACGCGGCTTATTAATCGCAGCCATCGAGCAATATCAACTCGACAGAAATGCGCAGTTCAACAGCCTATTCGCTAATAGCGAAAATGTGCAAACAAACTTAAAAAATTATTTAAATCATATTGTTGCTGAATGTTTGAGTTGCGACAGTGCCCAAGCTTGTTTACTGACCAAGGCATTAAATGAAGTGGCTGAGCAAGATGTTGAGATTAGAGATATCATCAATCAGTATCTGCAATCTTGGCAGCAAGCGCTAACGCAACAATTTACGCGCGCAGCCCAGCAAGGATTGTTACAAGGCCACCGTAGCGACGAGCAAAGAGCCCAATATTTTATGATGGGAATTTATGGTTTAAGAACCTTCGCACATACACATCCAGATGCCGAAACCCTGCAGCATCTTGCCGAACGCTTGCTGACTGAAGTCTGCCATTAAAACCAGTTAATCGGCTCAATGACAAATCTCTGGGCGACTAAATCGACACTGGGAATACCAATGCTTAGTGGGTAATCGCTCAGATGTCGTTGAGTGTTGAGCTATTGAGGATCAGTTATTGAGTTTGACGTTTTAGAAGCTATCGCCATGCAAGCCAGTGAAGGGCAGTGAATAGTTCCTACATTATAAAAAGAGTAAAAGAAGTATTGCTTGGAAGATCGGGACGACTATTTTTGCAAGGCTATTATGCGTCCCAAATATGACTACTTTTGAATGGCAAGTTATTGAATACTTGTCTCATTTCAGCCTAAGTTAACCTGAGCAAACACCCGCTCGCCCAATGAGTTGAGTATCTTACACTCACCTTCGAGTACGGCAATGATCGATTTTCCCTTACGAAAACTTGCCGGTATCATCACACGCCCAGCTTCACTCACAGGCAAATTAGCTAGCACAGCATTGTGCATAATTAGCCCTACGGGCGCATCATAATATAGAACAGTAACAGTCGCTTGATTTGCTTGCATCACATTTAACTCACATTAAGCAGCGTCTGCTGCGTTGTTTTACGTCGCAAGAGAGCTCCCTGTCCTCTACCAATTAAAATATCCCCAAAGATATTTTAAACACTTTTAAATCAAATGATTAAGGTCTTATTTAATTTTTATATTTTTATTATGGTGCACAACACTGTATTTAACTGTGCATCTTGAGCTATTTAAGCACTTCAGCAAAAAGATGCCAATCTATTTCTATTATGTTAATCAATTACTCATCAAGGATCACATATGCAATACATCCCAAGGTGCGTTTTTATGCATTTTTTAGAGTAAATAACCTAAATGTGATGACTTATTTACTTAGCCTTAAATCCCACCCTAAATCCGCCCCAATGTTTACCATTCACAAAAATGGGCACTGACAAGTCGTGCATCACTTCGCCCGTATCCCGCTTGTAGGTTTGCAGTAATACAGGCTCGGTATGAGCGCCGCAGCGGATGCCTGTCGGATCATTAAACAAACGTTTGGTTCGATTATGCACCATATCAACTTCGACCTTACCCGTCAGTGCTTGGCTAAAGCGTTTGTTATGAGTCGGGAAATAACCTTTTTTATCAACGGCTCCCGCATAGATTATTTCGCTGTGTTTTGCCAGAATGGGTTCTTGAATCGTTGGAAAATGCTGATCGGTATAACGATCGAAAGCTGTGCTGTATTTTTGTGGCTGAGTATTGGCAATAGGTTGGTATTTAGGATTAAACAAATCCGTCTCACTAAAACTGCCGCTGGCTAAACCTTGTGCTAACTTGTCACCACAGGCTTTAGCGGCGGCATTAGCCAATTGCAAAACTTGCTGATCGAAGGTTTGTGTATCCCATTTAGACAGCGCTTTAAAAATCCCCTCAGTGGTCAAAGATAAGGTAAAGGCCTGCTCGGATACGCTATGACTCTGTTTACCGGTTAAATTTAACGAATCACGGATTTGAGTCACCGAGCGGCTAATGTCATTAGTGGTATTGTTATATTGTTTGAGCGAATCTTCCATGTCACCTAACGCATGGGCCGATTGGGTCACTGAGGCCGAAATCTCGGTGAAGTGCGCATCTAACTCACCCATGGCGGTGACCACATCGGCGGTTTGCGTTACGACCCTTTCCATCAGTCCAGAGGTTTTATCGGTTTCGCTGCGGATTTCTAATAACATCTTACCGATATCTTGGGTCGCACCCGCGGTTTTACCCGCAAGGCTGCGTACTTCGTCAGCAACGACAGCAAAACCTCGACCCTGCTCTCCCGCACGAGCTGCTTCGATGGCCGCATTTAACGCCAACAAATTCGTTTGTTCTGCAACAGAGTTAATCACTTCGGTAATTTTTTGGATTTCTTCGGCTCGCGACTTAAGCGACTGTACTTGCTCGGCGGCGGTATCAATATCTGTACTCAGCGAGCGAATGGCCGCTACACCTTTTTGGGCTTGGCTACGCCCCTGCACGCTAACACGCTCGGCCTCTTGTGCCTGACCTAAAATATCGGCGGCATTATCGCCAAGTTGGGCCGTAGTATGGCTCAATTGCCCCGCGGCAACGGCAATAGCGCTAGCATGCTCGCCATTTGATTCAATGGATTTGTTCAGTAAATCAATAAAATGTGACACTTCAGCCGAACCAATAGCAATTTTACTGGTTTGCACACTGATATCATGGGCGGGAAGGCTTTGATCTTTTAATGCCTTAGTATTTGCCTCATCGGTGTCGAGCTTAGCCTTAGTTGCGCGCAAACACACCCACACCACTGAGCCAGAGGTGATTGCGCCCAAGATCAGCGCCTGCACAATGCTCGGAAGATGCAGTCCCTCGAGCAATAAACTTCCCAGAGTAATCAGCATGAAACTGATGAAAATTAAAACTTTGTGCTGTATTTCCATATACTTCCCGTAACTGAGCAAGGTAAAAATGAAAGGGAAATGCTAAAAGTCGAATCATTAGCCCTCGTTCAGCCGCTATCGATTACAACTGACTAGGAAGGACTCACCATGATAACGCTCAAGATTTATAGTTTTAGTCTATTTCTCTGAATAAGCTAGAAAATTTATCTCGCTAGATAAACAAAGTAGCAGCTAGCTATCATCAACAGTCTCGCGTGTGTATGGCATTAGACATTAGTATTAATTTCGCGTGATTTAGTCTTAGTCCATTCTCAAGTTTACCCCATCTGAAAAAGCCAACTTTGCCCTGAAATGCGTGCCCCGTCGCCTTCTCGGTAATAAATCACATAGGGACGACTGCACTTATGCCAAGAAAACTGCTAATATCGGCGCAATTTTTTTGAGCTAACGAGATCAAGATGGGCAGAGCATATCAAAACAAGAAAGAATCCATGGCGAAAACAGCCGGTCAAAAAACCCGCATTTATTCACGCTACGGTAAAGAGATTTACGTCGTCGCTAAGCAAGGCGGCGTTGAGCCCGATGGAAACTTATCACTGCGTCGCTTGATTGAACGCGCTAAGAAAGACCAAGTGCCAGCGCATGTTATTGAACGCGCAATCGAAAAAGCCAAAGGCGGCGGCGGTGAAGATTATGATACCGCCCGTTACGAAGGTTTTGGTCCTGGCAACTGCATGGTTATTGTTGACTGCCTAACCGATAACGTAAAACGTACCTTCACTGAAGTGCGTCAAGCCTTCGTGAAGAACGATGCCAAACTCGGCGGCCCAGGCACTGTTGGCCACATGTTTGATCATCAAGCCGTATTCGTGTTTGCGGGCGATGACGAAGATGCAATTTTAGAGCTGCTGATGATGGCTGACGTTGATGTGAGCGATGTAGAGCTGGAAGATGGCTTAATCACAGTTTACGCGCCGCACACTGAGTACTTTAAGGTCAAAACTGCACTGACCGAAGCGATGCCAGAAGTTAACTTCGAATTCGACAACATCACCTTCGTACCGCAGGACATGACTAAAGTTGAAGGTGAAGATGTGGCTATGTTTGAAAAGTTTATCGCCGCTTTAGAAGATTGTGACGACGTACAAAACGTCTATCACAATGCGGAAATTGAAGACTAAGCACCGCTTTCGCCTGAAATAAAACGCAGCCCTTGGCTGCGTTTTTTTATAGGTCAACATATTAAGCGTTAATGAAACAACCGTGAAACCCTAACGGCAATACCCTGTTCATATGAGCCGAAGCAATGGGTCCCGCACTGATGTCGCTGGCACGAAACAAAGACAAGCCAGATTGTGCATTGTGGTAATCGAGCCAAGTCATCAACAAATAGGCTTCATGCTGCTCAGTGGCGGGGATATAGAGCGGCTCTTCGGCAATCTTGCCTTTGCCAAGATAAAACGCGCTATAGCTCGCGTCGCCAAGTGCATCCGTACCGTGCTGGCTGCTGTCTTTTGCATTATGAATACAATACAGAGTATTACTCAGTCCTGATTCAGATTCGGCTTCATATTTAAAGGTAGAATTGGAACCAGAATTAGCAGCCGAATCTGATCTTGCTCCGACGCCAAATAGCGGAACAAACTCTGATGCCCCACCCGTTTTCTCTGCAAGCTTTTCGGCATTGCTCGTTTGCTGTGCAGACTCTTTGTTACTCATAGTGTGCTGCGCAAACTGGGGAAACTCCATCATCACGCCGCTGCGGTTAATACGTGCAGAGGAAGGCAAGGTCTTTGCAAACTGCGTTTTGCTAGCTGCTGTAAGTGTTGCAGTCAGCGGTACAGTGATCGTCACTAACTCGGCATGGGGTGTTTTTGTTTTTCGGGCGCCCGTCAGTAACCCTTTCATCCCTTGAGTAAAAATCGCCGAATTGGGATAGAGGCAAAGTTGTACTGAAAGTTCGCCATTCTTCTCAATGGCTTGACCAAAGTGAAACACAAATCCAGCAGGCAGCGGGTGTAACTGGCGCGCTTTAAAGTCGGCTTTGTCGATAACCAGTAATTGCGATGGCAATTCGGGGCGCCATTTAAAAGCATCGATATAAGTTTCGCCCTCTTCATACACGCAGGATGAAATATAAAACACTAGCTTATTTTCACTCTGCGCGAAGGCATGTAAATAACTCGCCTGCGGTAATTCAATCACTTCCATTCTGGCAATGCTGTCATCGGCTGCCACTTGATACACAAGTAATTGCTTCTCGCCGCCGACATACCAGACGCCAAAATTCCACAGTCCACCTTGTCCATCATCGAGTGGATGGGCGGAAAAGGGTAAGCCCTTAAACTTGTCGCCAAAGCTTTTAACGCCGAGCGTAGTTAAGGTCTGCGCATCGAGTCGATAGGGTGAACCCGCTTCCCACAAGGCAAGCAACTCGCCGTGGCGCGGTAATAAACTGGTGTTAGCCACATTCAAGTCATCGTTATTTCGAATGGGTAAAGCATTGGGGATCACTGTGCCTGCGGTGGTGTACTTAAATGCGCCAGCGGCCTCCTCCACTTTAAACTTCTTTGTTTGGATAAACTTAGCCTGATGCTGAATTTGCCCATTGGCCACACTAAACTGCTGCACCATGCCATCGCCATCGAACCAATGCTGATATGCCTTACCTGCCCGAGACATTTTTGCAGGCCCATTACGATATAGATTGCCGCTCAATTGCGCTGGCCACTCGCCCGAAACCTGCATAGTGAGTGGCTGATAGTCGCCTTCCGCCCCGCTAAAACCTATGGCCCATGGCTCACGGGCGACCGCTTGTGCGTTATCCAGTGCCAGTAATTTATCCACTGAACTAGGCCAAACAGCAGTCGTCATTAGGGCGGCAGAGCCTGCTAGAAATTGACGTCTATCCATGGTGCAGCCCTCCCTTAGCGAATATGTATCGTGATTTGCGCATCGGCCTGCAAACTAAAGCTGGCGTCTTTAAAGCTCGCAGGTCCAAAACTGCCGGCGTTATTGCTAAAACCATAGCCTTCACTCGGCACTCCTAACATATTGGTATCTAAGCTGTGGTTGCCGTTTTCATCATGAAAGACCTTGACCGCATATTGACCATCGGCGAGATCGCTAAATACCAGTCTGTGCTCTGTCTTAGTGACGGGCTTTATCATAGATGCGCTAGGATTGTGGCCTGCGGCGTAATCCTCGGCATTAGCGTAAAGCTCAACCATTAAGGCGCCGGTTTGTACTTGAATATTATCGATATCCACAGTCAGGGTATGTGCCTGGATCTCAGCTGACATGCTTCCTGCCGATACACTTCCTGCCGACAAGAGCAAGCAAGCTAAGCCTGCGCCCCAAATCGCTGATAACGTCCTTTTGGTCATATTTGCTCGGCGAATCAGAGTTGTTGTCATCGTTAAGTTCACGTGTTTCATATCTTACTCCTGTTATTTGCGCTGATAAGTAACTGCGATGGAGTTAGCTTAAAAAATCACAGGACTAAAAACAGGTGCCAAAAGTCATGAAACAAGATTTTAACAAGATGACTTTTGGCATAGTGACATCTGACGCTGATACCTTAGAATGGTCGGCAGAATTGGATTAAGGAATCGTCATTCGTGCTAGAAAATCGATTAGCAAAAGAAGAGAGCATGTTAATTGCCGCAGGAGTGCTCACTTGGGCATTAGTGGCTTGGGTTGGGATAAACCAAGCCGCATTGCATACATGGCAAGGCATGCTCAATGCCACGCTTTATGGGCTGTATTTAGTGCCATTTATACTGATCGCTACCGATAAAGTGGCGCATAACAATATGCGGTTTCGTCGCCTTGCCACACTAGCAATGCCGTTGATTGTGTTGAGCTTATTGCTCACAGCAAACCATGCATTGCTGCCGATCCTCTTCGTTATTTGGGCATCACTCTTGCCTGAGTTTTTTAATCGCCGCCAAGCTATTTCGCAGTTACTGTTAGCCAACCTTCTTTATTACGCGCTGCTGCAATGGCATTGGCATGAACAAAGCAATGTGTTCAATATTTTGATTTATCTTGGCTTTCAACTCTTTGCCTACAGCAGCAGCCAAGCAAGGCTTTCCGAGCGTAAATCTCGCTTGATACAAGAACAACTAAACCAACAGCTCATCGCCACTCGCGCCCTACTTAGCCAAGCCAGCGAACAGCAGGAAAGATTGCGGATCTCCCGCGATTTGCACGACATTCTCGGCCACCAGCTCACAGCACTCTCTCTGCAATTAGAAGTACTGAGTCATAAAGCGCCCGAAGACCTCAAACCTCAAGTTAACCAAAGTAAATCCTTAGCCAAAGAGCTACTTGAAAGTATTCGCGCCGTCGTAAGGGCGCAAAGAGTGCAAGTCGGATTGGATTTAGTCCCCCCTCTAGAGGCGTTGATGACCCGCTTACCCAGCGTCACTCTCACCTGCAATGCGATGAAACCACTGCAATCAGCCGAACTGACTCAAGCCCTGCTGTTAGTGCTACAAGAAGGCATCAGCAACGCCGTGCGCCACGGCAAGGCGAATCAACTGCAACTAAGCATGGAAGACTCCCAAAACGCATTGGTATTGCAACTGAGCGACAACGGCATGGGGCTAACACGGGGAACCGCACGAAACGTATCAGCTAAAAACGGCACAGAGCTAAACGGTACAGGACAGTTCGGCACAGGGCTTAGCGGCATGCAGGAAAGACTGCAACCTTTTAATGGCAAGGTGCAGCTAAGGGCGAATGACTTGGCGCCCGGCTGCCAACTCACACTCACCCTCCCAGCACTCGCTTAACTTTTTACTAAAAACGCTTTGGAATTTATATGGATACGCAAAACAACATCATCAGTGTCGGCTTAGTAGAAGATCAACAATTGGTTCGCCAAGGTATCGCTAGCCTGCTCGCCATTTCCAACAACATTCGCGTGTTGTGGCAGGCTGAAGACGGCCAAGACGCACTCAGCCAACTCGCCAATAATCCTGTCGATGTGCTGCTCAGTGATATCCGCATGCCAAACCTTGATGGCATCGCCATGCTCAAACAGATACGCCAGAGTGCCAATAGCTTACCTGTCATCATGTTGACCACCTTCGACGACAGTGAGTTATTCCTCAATAGTTTGCAGGCGGGAGCCAACGGCTTTTTGCTCAAGGACGTGTCACTCGATAAGTTACTGCACGCCATCGAAACCGTCGCCAAAGGCGGCTACTTGATAGAGCCTTCGGTACTCAAACAGATGAGTGAGCCTAAACCTGCACCTAGCGTTGGGGTAACTAGAAATGAATTATTGTCGGAACGGGAGCGGGAAATCCTCAGTTTTATGGCGGGCGGATTCTCCAACAAGGAAATCGCCAATGCGGTATTTTTAGCCGAGGGCACAGTGAAAAATCATGTCTCTAACATACTCACTAAACTCGATTGCCGAGACCGCACTCAAGCTGTACTCAAGGGCTTACAACTGGCGTTGATTTAACCCATTAGCATTCTGGAAAAAATCATAGCCAACAAAAAGGGCCAGTTAAGGCCCTTTTTGTGCTCACCTAAGGCGGTGAGTAATGATTAAAACCTAACGAAGCTCCATCTCTTGGATAATTTCATGGGCAATGGCTGGCGTTGTGCAGCTCGGGGTTTCATGTAAATCTGCTTTTAATTGACCTTTACGGTGCTTAAGTGCTGCATCTAATTTTTTCGATGCGGCCTTGATAGCTGGGTACATCACCTCATCGGTACCCGAAGCGGAAATGCGGCTGCCTTCATAATTGGTTCGAATTTCAACCTGATACTCGCCATGCTCTTTCGCAATAATGATATCCAGTGCGATCAGAGAGGGAAAATGAGTGGCGATCTTAGCAAATTTCTCGTTAACATCTTCTCTAATAGAATCAGTAACATCGACGTGGTGACCAGAAATATTTATTTTCATAGGTTGTCCCTTTTAATGTCATTACTTTTATTTTTGCTTCACTACTAGAGCTTGGGGCATGCAGGATAAAACACAAGGGGAATTGGCAAATATTTCGATCAACTCAGGTATTAGCATCTCCTAAATGTGACCGCCATCAAGAAGTTGAAAATAAAACCGCCAGAAAAATGCGATTAAGTGATTGATTTATAAACAGGCATTAATAATAAATCAATCACAAAATCCAATACGACATAAGGTAAATACGCTTAATATTTACGTTGCACGCTCTGCTGCCAAAACTGCTGGGACAGATGATGCGTCTTGGTCGATAAACGCGACACTTGATCGCCCCGCGCCGCCGCATCGAGCGTCTGCTCTAAACTCTGTTGAGCCAAATCGCTGATCACATGGATAGCACGGCTAATTTCAGCGGCCACTGAGGTCTGCTGGGTCATCGCAGCGGCATTATCATCACTTAAGGAGTTAATCCTTGATATAGATGAAAGCAACTCGCCAAAAGCAACACTGGCTTCCTGCGCTAAGCCGACCGAACGTTTAACCTGCTCTTGTCCCGCCATCATAGTCGAAGTCGCCCTTTGAGTACTTTCCCTAAAGCGGCTAACAATTAATTCGATTTGCGAGGTGGATTGGCTAGTACGACTCGATAACTGTCTGACCTCATCGGCCACCACTGCAAAACCGCGGCCACTGTCCCCTGCCCGCGCCGCTTCAATTGCCGCATTTAAAGCTAACAGATTGGTTTGATCGGCAATGGCACGTATCACCTCAAGCACTTGGTGAATTGCACGGCTATCTTCTTCAATCGTTTGAACCACATCGGAAAAGTGACTCACTTGCACACTCAACTGATGAATCGCCTCTATCACTGTTTCTAAACGTGAATGCCCTCGTTGCGCCGCCTCGTGGCTCGACACCATTTCAGAGGCGGTGCGGTGAATATTGCCCGTCACTTCGGCAAAACTGGCGCTCATCTGCTCCATCGCTGTTGCAGCCTGCGTCGTTTGCTCACTCTGGCTATCGGCGTGCTCCCAAGTGTTGGTAATGGTTTGTTTAAGATTGACACTTTGAGATTGGATTTCACTGGCAGAATCCGCCATGCGCCCGACAACGCCACCAATTTCGGTGATCAAAAAGCGCAGAGCAAGATCCAATTTTCCAATCTCATCTTGGCGGCCGGTATACACGCCCGTCGCCACAGGATCGTCAATAATGTTGGTCGCCATAGAAACGAGCTTTTGCAGCGGCTGCATCAGGTAATACCATGCTAGGCACGCTACCGTCACCCCCGCAATCGCAGCAACAATGGGAGAATAACTGGCAATCATCGTCGTAGTCATAATCGAAATCAGCATGGCCAGCAGTATCTTACCACTGAAACCTAGCCTATCTTTGCGCAATGCTTTAGGTTGCTTGCCCTGATTTATATCGCTGTAAATACGCTCGGCAGCTTTAATCTGCTCAGGGGTCGCTTGACGGCGAACAGATTGATATTCGTGAATTTTACCGTCTTCATACACAGGTGCGACATAGGCATTTACCCAGTAATAACCGCCATTTTTAGTGCGATTTTTAACGATACCCATCCAAGGTTTACCCTGCTTAATTCGCTCCCAAAGGATCTTAAACGCAGCCGCTGGCATATCTTGATGACGCACTATGTTATGGGGATTCCCTTGCAACTCAGCAGCACTAAACTCGCTAATCTGCGAAAAAGTCTGATTCACATATTTGATGTTTCCCTTCAAATCCGTCGTGGAGAGTAAAATCGCATTATCTGACAGGTGTGTTTCACCATTCTTAGAATTTTTATGCATAGGGTTATCAGGCTAGGTCTCGGTAAAAAAGATAACGAGCATTCTGCCAAAACCTCAGTACATCAAAATTGATAAAGCTCACATTGACAGCACAAAAATTAACCTAACGCTAAACAAGCAGTAACCACTAGACACACAATAATAAATTAAAACAAACAACTGTGACGAAGCACTCGTTACTTCTACATCGATTAAAGCGGATCAGCCCAAGATCACATATTTACATTCGAATCTAAATGATATCGTTTATCATTTGAATTAACTAAGTTATACTTCTCGCGGTTAGCTATCCCCTGTTAATAGAAATGCATTCACCGTTAAGCCGAGTCTTCTGCCGTTAAACCAGAAAGCTTAAGCGCACGTTGCAGAATTAACCGTAACGGATAGCCATAACGGACCCATATTGGCTCGAAATGAGAAGTGGCACTTATGTCTAATACACCCGCGTTTAAAACGTCAACGCAATCATCTGCAGTGCAAACGCGCTCTTTCTCACTGATTTCACTGGGGATTATGCAAATTGCGCGATGGTTTAAGCAAGAGCAATCGCAGTTTGCCTTCAAAGTCTTTGCCCGCGCGAGCGCCGCACTGCTGGCGGGTTATATTGCGGCGGCTACCTTGGCTTGCCTGCTGACAGTCGTGCTACCAATGCCCCGCTTCGAAAGCACAATAACGGCCAATATGTTGGCTTTTCTGTTTTATGCCGTTGCCATTATTTACGCCTTTTGTGTACGTAAAACCTGGCATGCATGGCGAGATTTAGGCCTAGTGAGTTTGTTATGTTTTGGGTTAATTCAGGTGTGCGGACAGTAAGATGAAAGAGACATTTTTTAGAACCTTATCTTGGCTACATACTTGGGCAGGTTTGCTCGTGTGTTGGGTGTTATTGTTGATCTTTTTTGCGGGTAGCTTGAGCTATTTCCGCCATGAAATCAGCCTGTGGAACGAACCCGAATTACACCAAGGGGTTTATCAAGACTATCAAGCCGATACGCTCGCAAATCAGCTGGATAAAGGCCAAGATTATATCGCAGCGCATTCGCCCGAATCGGCGCAGCGCTGGATGATAGGTTTTCCGACCGAACGTAAACCCTTTCAAAGTGTTAGTTGGCAACTGCCACCAGAAAAAGGTCAGCGTCGCGGCAAGACTGAAGAACATGTCGCCCTCGCCGATGGCAGCGGCATGATCTCAGAAGTGCGCGCAAGTCGCGGCGGTGATTTCTTCTATCGTCTGCACTTTGACTTGCATTATATGTCCGCGATTACGGCCCGATATATCGTCGGTGTTTGCACTATGTTTATGCTAATTGCCCTTATCAGCGGCATAGTGATCCACAAGCGGATCTTCAAGGATATGTTCAGCTTTAGACGCGACAAGGGCGCCCGCTCTTGGTTAGATGCGCACAATGTGAGCTCTGTCATCGCCCTGCCCTACCATCTGATGATCACTTATACCGGGCTTATCACCCTAATGTTGATCTATATTCCGTGGACGGTGGATACCGCCTATTCGGGTGACAACCAAGCCTTTTTAAAAGAGCTAAACCCCGCCAGACAAACCGAGAAAGCCACGGGGATTAGCGCGCCACAGGTGCAGCTGAGTCAATTACTGCCGCAGGTGCAAGCCGCTTGGGGCGATGCGCCAATTAAGCAAGTGATAGTGTCATACCCTAACGATCAAAATAGCCAAGTGACCTTTTACCAAAACACAGGTAAAGATGTGACCGATGAGGCCAACATTTTGATATTTAACGGGGTCAATGGTGAGCTTAAGTATGCCAGCCCGCATGAAGCCTCGGGGGCGTCAGTCACCTACGACACTATGATGTCGCTACACACGGCGCGTTTTGCCGCCCCACTATTACGAATATTATTCTTTTTCTGCGGCTTATTAGGTTGCGCTATGGTCGCTACAGGCACCTTGATGTGGGCCATTCGCCTACGTCAAAAACAACAGAAAGCTATAGATAAAGGCGAGAAACCAAGCTTGGGATTACGTCTCGTCGAAGGGTTAAACTTCATGTTTATCTTAGGATTACCCTTAGGCGCTGTGAGCTTCTTTTACGCAAACCGTCTGCTATCGGCAAGTTTTGCAGGCCGCTCCGAATGGGAAGTTCACTGCTTCTTTATCGCGTTAGCGGCAATGGGAGTGTGGGCTTTTTTTGGTCGTTCACGTCGCCAGTGGCAAGCAGCATTGATAATCACAGGCAGTTTGTGCTGTGCACTGCCCGTGCTTAATGCCTTCACATCGCCGAGCAATCTCATCGATAATATCCAATCCCATCAATGGCCTTTAGTCGGATTTGACGTGCTCGCCATTCTACTTGGCGGCGCTATGCTATTTGCCAGCAAAAGATTAACTTTAATTGCTAAAGCCCCAGCCAAGCGCCCAGCAAGACCCGCATTCAATGCGCCGAATACCAAGGCGAATAAAGCACGCCGCAGCGAGCCACAAACATCCCTAGCCAACGAACTTACCTCGCCGTCTTCATTGGAGGAAGCCAAATCATGATGCCAGAATTTATCCCTGTACTTGGGATCTTAGGCTTAAGTTATCTCTCACTGGCCCTATTCGCCTTAGCTAAGTTTGGCCATTTTAAGGATGTGTTTAACCGTCCACCAGCACAATGGCAAAGCCATTTACTCACCTTGTTTGCTTGGTTATTACTGGCATTTAGCTTAAGTGCCTGCGCGAGCGATCAAGGCTGGGCCTACGGTAGCATTTTGTTTATGGGGATCATTTCCCTCGCGGCCATGCTGGTCATACTGACGTTAAGCTACAGTCCACGCCATTTACCGATTGGTATCGTGGCTGGTAGCGTACTCACAAGCAGTTTATTCCTGAGTGCTGGGCTATAACTTCTGTAGCACTAAGCTATAACTTCTTGCCGCACTGGGCCACAGGTCATGGCTAAGTGCGCACCGCTAGGCTATAGTGCCCTGATGTCCTTCAGATAGGAGAAAATAATGGGCTTTAACTTAACGGTTAACTGGCAAACCTCGCCCGCCGAAGAAGGCGAATTTTGTCGAGACCACAGCATTACATTTGGCAGTGGCCAGACGATTCAAGCCTCGTCGGCGCCGGAATACAAAGGCAATGGGCAGAATGTAAACCCTGAGGAAAGCCTGCTGGCGGCGTTATCCTCATGCCATATGTTGACCTTTCTCGCGATTGCACATCTTAAGCGCTTACCTGTGACGTCCTATGTGGACAATGCCACTGCAGAGCTGGGTAAAAACGACGCGGGCAAGTTGGCCGTGACTAAGATGGTGCTGAATCCTAAGGTCATGTTTGCCGAAGGGGTTGAAGTCAGCCAAGAAACCCTTGAGAAAATTCACGAAAAAGCACATGTAAATTGCTTTGTCGCCAATAGTTTAGCGACAGATATCCATATCAAATTTTAAGATTTGTGCTGATGTCTACGGCCCGCTAATGGATTCCTAAGCGGGCTTTTTTATTGCCACACCGCAGATCATTACCAGTCTGACTCATTGTCATCACCGAATCACCGTCGCCCCCCCACACAGAGTCTTACCATGCGCATCCCCGAAACCTTTTCTATGGTTCAGCTCATGTCCAGCTTTTAAACCGTACGATGGCTAAATTAGTGCCAACTGTTGGAGTTAAAAGATGCACATTCAACCACTATAGCGACAGGAACAAGCCAAGGGATTTCGGCGCCAACGGCCTATTACCTAAGCCATAACGAAGACGCGAGAGCGATAACAGTTAATCACATTGCCCAACAACAGCAAGTGAACACTATGCAGATCTACGCAGAAACGAGTAAGAATATTAATGAATGGGCATAAAAATGGGTGTTGTCTCGGGAACTAAGAGACAACACCCTAACTTTGTACGCGACTATGCTAACTGAGCTACCTTAAATTTTAGTTAAATACTGAATTTAAATATCAATTACTTAGCTTTTATATCCTGTGCCATTCCTTTTGCAGGCAGAGGTTGCGCTTTTAAGGCTGGAACGGGCTGCTTAACCAACTCATCTTTCAAATAGCTTATCGCAGTCTCAAGCTGTGCATCTTTACCGTTAAAGGTGGCGAAAGGTAAGTTATCGACTTCAATATCCGGCGTTACGCCATGTCCTTCCAGCACCCAGCGACCATCCATTGCATACTGTGGATACTCGGCCACTCGCGCCATACCTTTATCGGTCAGCGAATTTCGCCCAGATAACCACACGCCCGCGCCTGCCGTTTGTTTACCAATTAGCGGCGCAATACCCAGCGCTTTAATTCCCGCTGAGAAGGTTTCACCGTCGGAATAGGTCAGTTCATCGGTTAACACCACTAAATGGCCACGGAAGGTTTGCTGCATATTGGTGTTTGGTGTGCCGTGAGTCGGTTGCCAAAACGCCCAAGCGCGGCGTAATAACTTCTCGATAATCCAACTGTCGATATTGCCGCCGCGATTGCGGCGAACGTCGATAATCAAACCGTCTTTATCGTAATTGGTATAAAACTCACGGGCGAAACTTTCAATATCGCCGCCGCCCATGGCATATAAGTGCAAATAACCAATCTTGCCCTTACTAGCATCCTCGACCACTGCCGCGTTATGGCTCACCCAATCTAAATAACGTAATTGGCCATCCACCATAGCGCTAACGGGCATAACAATGGTTTTATGGGTTTGGCTGCCACGCTTAAGTTGCAGCAATACTTGCTTGTCCTGTTGATTGCGCAATAAACGCGTGACATCAGCCACGTTCGCCACTGGCGTGCCATTGATAGCTAACAACACATCGCCTTCTTTGGCATCGACTTCGATACGATTTAACGGTGAAGCGTTAGCTGGCAACTCAGGATCGTTACTGTAAATATGCGCAATTTTAACGCCATCTGCAGTTTGCTGTAGGCGCGCACCTAGGCTAGCTGCTTTAGCCGCATCGGGATCTTTGGGTAAATCACCGCCGCGAACCTGTGAGTGCAAAGAATCCAATTCGCCCATCATTTGCATGAAGATATCGTTCAGTTCGTTACGGTCAGTCAGGCGGTCAAGCAAAGGTTGATACTTAACTTTGGTCGCTTGCCAATCGAGGCCGCGCATCTTCTTATCGAAGAAAGATTCTCTGTGCATCAACCAAGCATCTTCAAACATTTGTTGCCATTCAAGCTGGGGAGAAATCGCTAATTGCCATTGATCCGTTTGCACTTTGGCATTATCCGTATCGCCTAGCTTATCGCCACCGTCAACAATCATCAGCGCCTTGTCATTGCTGAACTTACGCAGCATCAGCTTTTTGCCATCGGCAGAAACCGCATAATGGCCAATATCCTCGGCAAAAACCTCGGCTTTCGGACTCAAAGGATCAAACTTGATGGTCATCAGACTCGGTTCAGCATCATCACCCATCGCTTGGTCGAGCACATATAGCCTGCCATCGACGGCGCGCAGTTCACTGTAATTGCCTGAATCGACAGGTACTTGCCATAAGCGCTGCGAAATACCTGACCAATCAATTTTCACCGGTTCCGGCTTATCTTTAGCATCGGTTTTGTCGGCTTGGTTAACACTGAGTTCATTGGGCTTACTAAAGGGAAATTTGGCATTGCTAACTAAGGCGATGGCAAAAATTTGGCTGCGTTTATCAAACACTGGGCCCATGTTTCTATCGCCCCAAGGTGAACTTGGCGTGGCGCTAAATTGGCGATTTGACAGGAAATATAGCCACTGGCCGTCACAGCTAAAGGTTGGCGAATAGGATTCGTACTTATCGCTGGTGAGCGTCTCGGCCTTATTTTCATCCACAGAGTAAAGGACAATTTGCGGTCTTTGTTTACCAATTTCCGACTTAGTTAATGCGATAAAACGGCTGTCTCCGGACCAGCGGATATCGGCGTAAGGCCCAAGTCCCTCACCGTTAGTGATGATTTTTTGATTGGTATTTTTCTTTAAGTCGAGCAGCCAAACATTACCATCATTATCGTCGTGGGCGATAAATCGACCGTCACTGGACAGATTCAGGCTCATTCTTAAGGTATGACCGTCTTTCGTCAGCTGCTTAGCGCCACTGCTGCCATCGGCGGGGAATTGCCAAATTTCCTGCTGACCTGTCATGTCGCTAATCGCATAAACAGACTTGCCATCTTGACTCAATATCGCTTCTCTCACGCGATAAGTCCCTGGCAGCGCAACTTGAACTAAGCGCGAGCCATCAACACCCGCAATTGCCACATGGCTGCGGGCGGTGATCACCACTTTATCGCCAGCAAGTGCTAAATCGGTGGAGGAGGCATAATCCATAGGATCTTTCACCCAGTGCTCACGGCGCTGGGCAAAATCGGACGTGAGTTCGATATTGAGTAATGCGTCTTTAGCGGCGGCGATATCAAATACATGGATATCTGCACCCTGCTGGAAGACCACTTTGCCTTGATCCATCTGCGCGCCGCGGACTTGCCAATCTTTAAATTGGGTCAACTGTTTTGCATCTGAACCATCGAGCGCCATCGACCAGAGGTTGTCGTTACCATCACTGTCGCTGATAAAATAGAGTCTGTCTTGCCATAGCATAGGTTGACGCACTGAACCATCGTGCTGGCCGCTGAGCAACTGGGCTTCGGTTTTGCTACCAAGTTTAAAGCGCCATAACTCGCCCTTTGCGCCGCCACGGTACACTTTGGTGTTATCGCCGGTGACTTGCAGGCCAAAGCGGGTGAAATACACATATTCGTTGCGGTCATCAATCACACCTTCGACCGCATCGGCTAAGGGTAAATCAGTGGTCGTGAGGGTTTTAGGATCGACGCTGCGTAGCATCCAATTATTCGCGGGGCCAAAACCACTGTCGGTGGAATATAAAATCTCGCCTTTTGGGGTCCAACCTTGAACCCGCACACGGCTATTCTCAAAACTCACCCGCTTGGCCACACCGCCGGCAACCGGGATCACATACACTTCGCTCGCGCCTTCATAATTAGCCACGTAAGCAACCCACTTGCCATCGGCTGAAATGGTCGCACCTAGCTCCTCTGCGGGTAAACTCGTTAAGCGGGTCGCCGCTTTTTGACCTAAGGTCTGAGTCCATAAATCTCCTTCAGCGGTAAAGACTAAGGTTTGATCGTGCAGGGCTGGCGCGCGGTAATATCCTTGATTGCTCACCGCATCGGCAGCGATGGCTTGGGCCGCAGTGAACGTGCCTAGGGCAAGCATGCAGCAGGCGACAGAATGGCGAAGTTTCATGTATGACCTCTATCCTATTGTTATTTTTAGCAATGGACTCTTTGACTACGAGATTTTGCTAGCAGAGTGAGCGAAGACATTCTTGCCATGGGCTTTTGTAAAAAAACGCAATCAAACCCAAAGCATGACAATTTAGCTCACCAAACTAGCAGAATTTAATAGAGAGTTCAGTAACTTCAAAACGGAGAAGTTTTAGCAAATGTGTCATAGCGTTACCACCAAGGGGGCTCAATAAATCACTCAGTGATTATCGCGCAATTAGGGATAAATCAAAGCTAAGGTATAACGAACCTCTTGGGTATGGTTCTGACGGCTCATATTGGTTTGTTGCGCGAGGGAGATCTGCTGCCATTTCAATAGCACTCTGGCGATTTCGCCATTATCTTTCAAAGTACGAATAGCAGTATTTATCTGTGTGAGCTGTAAAGCTGACATGCTCACCTTACTGAGCATCAGATGGATTGGATTCTCCTCTAATACTAATCTGAGAGGTGCTAACTTTACGCCTTGATATTGGCTAGCAATATAGGGAACAGCCATAGCATCACCTATGATTAAGTCTGCACGACCGTGATAGAGCATTTGTACAGATTTATCGAGACTGGGACTCAAGACTAATAATTGCGCTTGCTCGAGTCGCCCCTGAGAATCATGGTAATCATTGCCATACCAACCACTTGTCGGAACAAGCAAACGCAATTTGTGGGTAAAAATATCCTGCCATTGGTCCAAGTGAATTTGTTCTTTTTTCTCATCTAATACAAAGAGGCGTACTGCTTCATTTCGATAGTATTCAGAGAATAATGCATATTTTTGGCGGTCTTGGGTCTTAGTGGCCCCCATCATCACATCGAGAGTGCCAGCCTTTAACATTTGATGCGAACGCTTAGCGGGCACGTTGATAAAATTCACGTCACAGCCTAGAAATTGGGCAAATGAACGCATCAACTCGACATCGAGTCCCTGAGCCTCACCTTGGGGATCTTGCCATGCGTAGGGTGCCCAATCGTTATAACCGACTTTAATGGGATTTGAACAGGCAAAAGTGGCCGTTGCTGGCGACGCACTGTGGGCGGGCAAGACGCAGATAAACCATATAAAAATACAGCTCAGTTTTAACCTTAATATAGGCACAATTTGAGCCCCGCAGGTAATAACACACTCCCAGTGATAAAAGCATCAAATCCAATGACACTAAATTCAGGGGGTCCCCTCATCATTAATAAGGGTAGTCCGCACCTGGGGTTGACGCCATAAGCGAAATATCTCTCCCAATAAACGCTCATTTACAGCATCAAAGTGTATCGGTACTTAGCAGGCACTAGCAAAAAGGGAGCATAGCTCCCCTTCTATACAAACTCGCCATTTATGTCTCTAAATAACTGCCCCTAATTATGTTACATCACAGGATGCAGAGATCTAGAATCCGAAACGGCTATTTAGCCTAAGACTAGGCGAGTACAGCCAATAAATGCGCCTTCAATGTGGCAAAATCTGCGGGTAACTCTGCAGATAAAATCGTCTTAGTCGCCACCGCCTCAAGCTCGGCCGGTAGGGGTAAGTCAAGTTTTAGCTCTCTATCCACCACATCCTTAAATTTAGCGGGATGCGCCGTACCTAAGAATATACCCACTTCATCGGGCACTAAGGTTAAAGACAAGGCTTTAGCTGCAATCGCTGCATGGGGCTCAGACACATAACCCTGTGCATGCAACTCAGCTAATGCCAGTGAAGTTTGCTCTTCAGATAAACGCATGCCCACTAAGTTACTCAGCGGCCAAGCTAATTTCTCACAAATGGCTTCCACTCGCGGCCAGTTACTTGGCTCACTCACATCCATCGCATTAGACATAGTCGCTTGGGTTTGATTGGGCTGCCATTGGCCATTTTCTAAATAGCGCGGCACTGTATCATTCGCATTGGTTGCGGCGATAAAGCGTTTAACCGGTAATCCCATGGCTTTGGCGAATAAACCCGCCGTCAGGTTACCAAAGTTACCGCTTGGCACTGAAATCACAGGATCGGCGTCGTGGCCTTGTTTAGACTGGGCAACGGCTTCAAAGTAATAACAAATTTGCGCAAGTAAGCGGCTGATATTAATAGAGTTCGCCGAGTTCAAGCTCAAACCCTCGCGGACTTCTGGATCATCAAAGGCGCGTTTAACGAGATCTTGGCAGGCATCAAAATCGGACGATACGGCAACTGTGTGGATGTTTTTGCCCAACGTCGTGAACATCTTTTCCTGTAGCTCACTGATCTTACCCTTAGGATAGAGCACCACCACATTGACTTTTTCAAGCCCATAGAAGGCATCGGCAACCGCGGCGCCGGTGTCTCCCGAAGTCGCAGTCAGAATGGTTAAGCGTGTGTCGCCGACAAAGGCATTGACGCATTGCGCCATAAAACGTGCACCAAAATCTTTAAATGCCAGAGTAGGACCGTGGAACAATTCGAGGCAAGCGCGCTGCTCATCGACGGCAACCAAAGGTAAATCGAAGTTAAAGGCACGTTCAACCAGTTCATCAACCGCATCTTGCCCTAATTCAGAGGCAAGCCATGCACCGAGCACTTTTTTACTGCGCTCAACAAATGGCAGCGCCAGCAGCCCTTCAATATCGTCTAATACCGGAATTTGGGTGGGAAAGAACAAACCTCTGTCCTGACCTAAACCTAATTGCACTGCTTCTTTAAAGCTCACTTTCTGCGAAGGGTGTTTTAAATTATATAGTTCCATGCTCACTCGACCTTTTGATGCTAAGCCTTAAATGCTAATTCTTGATGCATGCTTTTTATGCATAAGATGGATATTTAGCCTTAATGCTTAGGCTTGATACTAAAAATAAGAATTAATCGACTCTACGCGTGCCCTGCTCATCGAGGCGACATACATGGGCAAAGCCACCCGCCTCGGTGAGATAATGCTGCTCTAACCAGACTTTAGCGGCGTTGGCCGTGGCTAAATCATCGGTTATCGAAAACAAGGTTGGGCCACTGCCCGAAATCCCCGTCGTCAACATGCCTAAATCGGCTAACGCGGCTCTAGCATTGTCGTAACCGGGAATCGCGGCGGCGCGGTAAGGCTCGGCTAACACATCTTTTAACACGCTGATCGCAAGCTTGGCATTTTGCTGGTAAGAGGCATGTACAAAGGCACTTAAATAACGGCCAAAATCGATAGTGACGCTTTTATCGTATTGATCGGGCATGATTTTACGCATCATCGCCGTCGAGAGTGAAATCCCTGGATAGGCTACAACCCAATACCATTCTTTAAAACTCGGTATCGCTTCGCAAACTGTGCCCGGCACATTGAGCATCAATTGCATGCCGCCCAAATAACAGGGGGCGACGTTGTCATAGTGCACACTGCCGCTGATCTTACCTTCAAACTCGCCCATCAGTTCCAGCAGGGCTTGCTCGTTATAAGGTCTGTCAAAATGTTCATTCAGTGCATATAACGCCGCCACGACTGAACTTGCACTCGAACCTAAACCACTGCCGACGGGCAGGTTCTTTTCCAGTGTCAGCGCTACGCCTTCATCTGCTTTACCAAGCGCGTCTAAATACTCCTTACTCAGGACGGTTAAGAAGAATTCGGCACATTGGTACACTATATTGTCTTGCGGATTTTCAGGCAGTTTATGGGCCCAAGCACCAGTCTGCGCCAGACTCACACCCGACTCTGCCGCCGCGATAGTCACTCTGTCGCCCAGTAAACTGCCATCAATCGGCGCCAAAGCGGCGCCCAGTAAATCAAATCCGACTCCCACGTTACCCATAGAGGCTGGAGCGTAAACGGTCAAACTCATACACTCACCTCACGAGTCCAATTCAAGGTTCTTAATACATCGGCAAAGGCGCCAGCGGCGGTCACTTCCGTTCCTGCGCCATAACCGCGCAGCACAAAGGGAATGGGCTGATAATAACGACTGTAGAATGCCAAGGCATTTTCGCCGCCTTTAACACTGTAAAGCGGATCATTTGCATCGACTTCGGCGATACGCACTCGGCACACACCATCCTCAATTTGCCCCACATAACGCAGCACTTTACCTTGGGCTTTGGCCTGCGCCACTTTAGCAGCAATCGCCGCATCAACCTGCGGCAAACGCGCCATAAAGCTCTCAACATCACCTGAATCGTCAAATTCGGCTGGCAATACAGATTCAACCTGCACATCACTGAGTTCTAGCTTTAGTCCCACTTCACGGGCAAGAATGAGCACCTTACGCGCCACATCCATACCGCTCAAATCATCACGGGGGTCTGGCTCAGTGAAACATTTTTCCCGCGCCAGACCAGTCGCTTCAGACAATGTCATGCCTTCATCGAGCATGCCGAAGATAAAGGATAAAGATCCCGATAAAATACCGTTGAACTTATGCAGCTTATCGCCCGCAAATAACAGTTTTTTCAGGTTATCGATAACAGGTAAACCCGCGCCGACTGTGGTTTCGTATAAAAATTGGCGACGCTGTTTTAAGGCGGTTTGGCGAAGCGCTTGGTAATAAGCATAATCGCGGGTGTTCGACTTTTTGTTCGGTGTGACCACATGCAAACCTGAGTTCATCACATCCAAATACAGATCCGACACTTGCTCGCTCGAAGTACAATCCACCAGCACAGGATTCAGTAATTGTTGCTCTTTCGCCCACGCCAGTAACGCTGGGATATCACATGTTTGCTGACTATCGGCAAGCAAGCTAGACCAGTTGCTTAAATCGATGCCTGCGCTGTCGAGTAACATCTTGTTCGAATTCACTATGCCGCAAACACGGATACTGATGTGCTGCTCTTTGAGCATGGCGGACTGTTGTTTTATCTGCTCGAGCAGACCAGCACCCACGTTGCCGCATCCCACTAAAAACACATCTAAATATTGCTGCACATCGAAAAAGCCTTGATGACAAGCCGCCACCGCATGCTTAGTCTTACGCTGCTCGATCACAGTCGAAATTGAGCGCTCGGACGATCCTTGGGCGATAGCGATAATGTTCACGCTCGCCTGCGCTAACGCTTGGAAGAAACGCGCCGCCACACCTTTGTGGGTACGCATACCATCACCAATCAAGGACACAATTGCCAGCTCATGGCGCATAGCGATAGGCTCAAGCAAATCACTTTTTATTTCTAATTCAAACTCTTGCTCTAAAGCCCACTTCACTTTGGCCGAATCAGATGTGGCCACACAGAAGCTAATGCTGTATTCAGAAGAACTTTGGGTGATTAAAGACACAGATACGCCGCTGCGGGAAATCGCCGCTAAAGTGCGGCTCGCCATGCCAACCATGCCTTTCATGCCTGGGCCTGAAATATCGAACATGGTCTGGTTATCTAAATTGGAGATAGCTTTAACCTGTAAGCCGGTTTCATCGGCTTGGTTTGATACCAGAGTGCCGGGCGCATCAGGGTTAAAACTGTTTTTGATGTAACAGGGAATATGGAACTGGGCGATAGGTGCAATCGTCTTAGGATGCAATACCTTCGCACCAAAATAGGAGAGCTCCATTGCCTCTTGATAGCTCAGTTGTGACAACAGCTTAGCATCGGCAACCACACGGGGATCGGTATTATAAACACCGTCAACATCGGTCCAGATTTCACAACTTGAAGCATCCAAACAGGCGGCGAGCACGGCAGCAGAATAGTCAGAACCATTACGGCCTAACGTCACCACTTTGCCCTGTTCATCGGCAGCGGTGAATCCCGGCATCACCCATACGCGTTTTTCACCCAGCGCCAACGCGCGAAATCTTGGCTTACTCACAGCGATATCAACGACAGATTCTAACGGACGACCACGACCTAAAAATAAGGCGCGTGGGTCGAGCTGAGCCGAAGTGATCCCCTTTGATATCATCACTTGTTCCATCAAGGCTGCAGATAAACGCTCACCAGCAACCACGATTTCGGCGCGGATGCCATCGGGACATTCTTGCAGTAATCCGATACCACGTAATCTATCCTGCCAGATCACCAGCTGGGCATTGAGTCCAGAAAAAAGCTGTTCGCTTTGCTCACTCGACAACACTGAGTTAACGGCGTCTTGGTACAGCGAAGTAAATACCCGCTCAACGTGCTGCAGCACAGGTAAATAATCTTCACCTTTAACGGCTACGTCGACCATTTCTAATAAAGCATTCGTCACAGTTGCAGGGGCCGATAGCACAGTGGCTATGGGTTCAAGCTTAGATGACTGAGCAACGATATCCGCTGCCATCGAGAATCGCTGCCAATTTGCAAGCGAGGTACCACCAAATTTCATTACTTTCATCTTGTTCTCCTGTACCGCGCCCGACTTAGAAATAAGAGCTAGAAACAAAAAAGCCCGCTTCTTTGTGGGAAGCGGGCTCATTGTTAAAATTCTTTAGGGTGTATCAGCCCGCCCCCACTATTGTTGTAGTGGTGGTTGTAATAATGGTAGTTACTACGAAACCTAGGCTATGCATGTGTTTGGGCTAATCCATGTTAATTTCTTGATAAACAGAATTGCTTTTTTTACCCGCGCTTGTCAACCCCTAAAATGGATTATTTATCAGCAAATCTTCACACTCGATAAAATACTGTATCAAGATTAGTTAATATAAAGTTTTCTAGGGGTAAAAATGCGATTTATGCAACAGATAACTGTTGACGTTAACGTAACCAAACAGGAAACCTATTATAAAATCACTTGTTTTTCAGTTAATTATTTATAGTTCACTTTTAACTAATGCGTTATTTGTTCTACCTCATCACTCAGACCAAATTGACAGGCTAACGCGCAAAAATCACATTACACATGCTGCACCGCATAAAACAGGCTTTAATCTGCCGAAAAAAAAGCTGTGCGATATCTAACATAAGCCACTTCAAATTATCGCCAGCACTAAAAAAGCACGTTATTATGCGCGCACATTCCGAACCGGAGGCGATATGAAGATCACTCAACACAGCGCGGTAACTATTCATTACCGTTTATCAGATCAAGAAGGCAGACTATTAGAAGACTCTTTCGACTCTGAACCTATGCTATATCTACACGGCACTGAAAACCTGATCCCAGGTTTAGAAGCCGCATTAGATGGTAAAACCAAAGGCGAAAAACTCGATGTCACTATTAGTGCCGAAGAAGCCTATGGCCCTTACCACGATGGCCTACGTCAAGCCGTGCCATTAGAAGCCTTTGGTGATATCGAAGATATCGTCCCAGGCATGCGCTTCATCGCCGAAACTGAAATGGGTCAACGCCCAGTCCAAGTCATGGAAGTAAAAGACGATGTTGTTATCGTCGATGGCAACCATCCTTTAGCGGGTCAATCGCTCAACTTCAGCGTCGAAATCGTTGACGTTCGCGAAGCCTCTGCCGAAGAAATTACCCATGGCCACGTTCATGCCCAAGGCGGTTGTGGAAGTCATGGACATGATCACGACCATGGCGGTGGATGCTGTGGCGGTTCAGGTAAAGAAGAAGCTGGCGGCTGTTGTGGTGGTTCAGACCACGATCATGGACATCACCATGAAGAGCATGAAGCCTGTGACACACCTAAAACAGGTTGTGACGGCAATGGCGGCTGTGGTTGCCGCGGCTAGATACAGATTGATGCCCAAGATGAGCTAGAAATAGTTTATCCCTAAGCGGTTGAACTGCCATAGTTTAACCTTTTAAGATGCACGCCCTTAATTTAAGGTCGTGCATTTTTTATACGCAAGCGTTTATACTATTCGTAATTGATAAATAACTGACTGGTAAATTGAAAAAATTCAAATTTTATATGAATATTTTCAATTAGATATTGATATCAACCTGAGTTAAGCGACGGAGTGCTTATGTTAACCAAACCCCTTTACGAAATTTTGCCTTTTGCCTTTTGGCTACATGGCGCTCGGTAGTTCGAGTTTTATTGCACTCGACATCAACTATGCCCTAGTTGCGGCTACAGTAGTGTTCGTCTTAGGTGCGAGGATCTACGTTATGCGTTCTCAAAACCGTCGAACTGACTCGGTAAGACGTCGTAAGTCAGGCTATCTTCCCGAAATGATTTATAACTTCTTACCTTTTATCTATCTCATCGCGGCATTAGCTATCTTTAAATTTCTTCCCAAGGACCTTTACCCTATTTTGGCTATCTGCTTACTTAGCTACGGCTTATATATTCTGGTACGTCGTTCACTCTATCGTCGCCATAAGCTGCCCATCACGCCTTAAGGCAGAGTTCTATTCACCAAAACAAGCGCAAAAAATGTCCACAGGGCTTGTTTCCATGTGGGCATTAACCAATCAACTTTTGAACTTTCGCTCTATGCTCAGGAGACATATTTTTCAAGTAATTAGAACAACGCGTGATCGTCGCAATACTCACTTCATATTCTGCAGCTATGTGCCTTTGGCTCATATCCCCATCCAATAACAACTGAAATACCTTTAAGCGTCCGGCAACCGCACTACGCTCTTCTTCGGTTAACAGTAAATGAAACAACACAGAAAGATCTTCATAATTGCTGTGGCTCAAAATTTTTTCTAATACTAGATCCCAGTTCGCTCGCATAATAACCCTCATAAGTACTGTTCAAGCATTACATTGGCAGTCTAACAGATTTACTCTACATACAAATAACTTGTTACGTTTAGTCATCTTATCCAGACAAAAACTGACAAAAATGCTTCTAGTACATCAAGTTAATTTGTGTACAATAGAAGCGCAATGTCACACTTCGACGCTAATTTGTGAGAATACGATGAAAAAATTACTACTTACTCTCGTTGCCAGTACCCTATTGGCTTCAGCTGCACAGGCACACAATTTCGAAGATTCTAAAGATGCGATTGAATACCGCCAATCTGCCTTTGGTCTTATTGCTTATAACTTCGGCGATATGGCTGCCATGATGAAAGGCAAAAAACCTTTCGAAGCGGAAACCTTCGCAATGCGCGCAACGAATGTTGCTGCATTATCAAAAATTCCTTTCGAAGGTTTTATTGATGGCTCAGACAAAGGCGACACTGAAGCCTTAGCCAAAGTTTGGCAAGACAGAGCTGATTTCGATGCAAAAATGAAAACTTTCCAAGAGAATGCCGCCATTCTTGCTACTGTTGCTCAAAAAGGTGATCAAGCTGAAATCAAGCAAGCCTTTATGAATACAGGAAAAAGCTGTAAAGGTTGTCACGACGTTTATAAGAAAGACTAGTTCTATTTAGTTTTTCGTCCATCAAAAAGCCTGCTAATTAGCAGGCTTTTTGTTACTCAAACACTCTGCGTAAAACTATAGCACTTGCACTATCGGCCACATTAAATACACAAAGACCACAGCCGCTAATACAGCCAGCAGCACTAAGGCAAGCCACTCTGACTTGAATGTAAGATCACGATTCACGCTTGATGACAGTGTCACCTTAGAGACCTTCTTGTAGCCACTGAGCATAGCACCAACTAACTTATCGCCCTTGATGGCATGGATAACCACTGCCAGTACATGAATGGCACTCAGCGCTAGGATAAGGTTAAAGTTCATCTTATGTAGCCAAGTCAAAAATCCACTGGTATCTGAACTGACATAGCTATAGAGCGGACCTTCGGTAAAAATATCATCGGTCGCAAAAAGGCCTGTGACTAATTGCAGGCTAATGATCCCAATCAGTGCGACAACCATGTAGCCACCAATAGGATTGTGCCCCAGCACAACGGACATTCCCTTCGTTTTGATTACTTTCAAGTAGTCGAGCACAACCTTAGGGTGATGAACAAAGTGGCTAAACCTTGCCGTATCGCTACCAATGATCCCCCAAAGGATCCTAAATCCAATGAGGATAAGCAAACTATAAGCAAAAATTTGATGCCACTGCATTTCGCCAGCGTCAGCACTCCACCATAAAAGTGCCAACAGACACACCATGCCCCAATGGAAAATTCGCGTGGGTAAATCCCAGACCTTAATCTTAACGTGTTCAATATTCATAAAATGGGCAAACTCAAAGTGAACGAATGAAATAAGTTGAGGTATTTTATCGGGATTTGGGATGAAACTTAAAGTAAATATAAGTAAATAAGGGCAAAGACTGCGGAGTTATCCCATCGAATATGACCCGATTTAGCAGGTAATACAAGGCTTTTTGGCCAGGAATTATTGATATTTGTCTAAGTGATCAAATATCCAACGAACAGTAACTAACCAGCGCAAAAATGTGATCTAGATCTCGTTTTATAGTGCAGACCTTGGTAATCTGAAATCCAAGGAAACAACAGAAGGTTCGAAATATGCTAAAGATTACTAGCAAGCAACTTGAAGTCACATCTCCTATTCGTGAACGTATTGAAAGCCGTTTCGAAAAACTTTCAAGGCATGATGTGCAAATGATAAATCCCCATGTAATCATTACGGAGGAGAAACCTGGTTTCAAAATTGAAGCATCGGTTGGCATCCCAAATGGAGAACTCTTCGCTCAAGCAAAACATGAAAATTTATATACTGCGATTAACGCCATGGGCCAAAAATTAGAGAAGCAGCTCAATCGCATAACACATAAACCGGAAGCACAACGTTCCACATCATTAACACCGACTAATAATATTGTTGAAGTTAACGACGATTACGAGGAGGAAGATGCGGCATAATTTAAGTTTAGTGAGTGCGAGAAACGCACCACTTTGAGAGCAATAAAGTAGAAATATTTAATCAGATCACAGTTTTTACAAAAGCTTAGTGCAATCATTTTAATGACGAAAAAAACAGTTCGTTTGACTAAATACCTACTACACTTTACAAAGTGACAGCAAGAATCGAAGTGGTGCGAATTTAAATCGTTTCAAATGTTGATTTACTTTAACTTTTGATTTACATATATTGATTAAAAGATATTATTTATAAATAACGTTACTGGATATAACTAAGGAGCACGACCAATCCAACCCATATAGTTTTAAGTACTAAGATTTTAAGCTCAAAGGGTTTTAAGTTCTAAAATTTGTTGTTAATGATTAATTTTACTTATAATTTTCACGTTCAAAAGCTCAATGTTATACCTTCAACTAGGTTCCACTTTCAATAGTAAGTTTGGAAAGGAGGCAACACAAAAGCAAACAATTTGAAAATATTGATATTGTTGATATTGTTGACATTAGTTACAATCAAGTATGTTTGCATTCACTAAAAGTAGTGCTCAATTTTGACCCAATAACAGAATGACCACCAAAAACAGGCGGCATTACTGAATACCAGAGTAAACATGAGGAGCAGAGAACAGCACAAAAGTACATTAGCAAAGCCTTTAACTATCCAATTTTTTATATCCACAATGGAGGCTCAGTTAATCATAAACAAAAGTCACATTAACAAAAGCTACATTACCAAAAGTGCTTATTGTAAAACGGGTCGGCACCAATGTGTGCTAAACACTGAGATAAATGAGGTAACAACGGTCACATTTAGTGAGATGTATATTAGTTATATGAAGTGAGTGCTATTTACACTGATATGTAGTTAATTTTTAGCGTGAGATTGAATTCAGGCGCTTAACATCAATATTTAATGTAAGTCCAACTCGTTGTGTTTTATTACAAATTATTAGTTTAATTAGATTGTTTTATAGTAAAAACTGTAAATTGTATAAATATTTTTATGTAGTGTGTTAATTTTTACCGTTAGTTGAGTTTTGATATTTTATAGACACCTTAAATAATGTTTGATTATCAACTAAAAAGGAGGGCATCTAGACTTGACGAAAAATGTAATAACAGTAAATGAGAGTTTGTTATACGCTCCATGTATTAACACGTTAGGTTTTAAAGTAAAAAGTAATAACGTAAGTAGCAAGACCTAAGCGCATGATAAGGCTAAGCTGTTTTTACAGCAATATGTACCTAGTACAACCAATGAGCCGTAAATCGTTTATTTTAAATGTTCGTTTTTTTAGTGTTAGTTTTTAATGTTATAGATCCACGTAAGTGTTAATTGTTAAAATATAAGTGCAAGACATGTCAACGTAAGTTCGCTGGTACTCAAACAGCATAGTTAAAATGTTATACGCTATGCCGCATAAAGTACTTGTTAGTGTTCATAGTAAATGCAAGTCGTTATCTAGTAAGTTGTTAACGTTTTACTGTTACACGTAAATGTAAGATAAACGAGTGTTTTACCTTGTCCTACATTGACCATAAGGAGGATAAACTCGCTTGACCATATATTCATACTCAAACCAGCGCACCTTCGGGTGCGCTTTCTTTTTAGTCTCTCTGTGAGAAAGTTTTGATTGACAGCTAAGCCCTAGCCCTTTAGTTTTAAGACCATGAAAATGATAACAGCAGCTTTTTTTACTTTCTTTTTTACACCCCCACTCTAGGAGGCGGATTTACTGTGTAAAAACGAAAGTAAAAATCCAAAGCCTCCCAACTGGGAGGCTTTTTTGTCTTAAACGATTGATAAAATACATGGCGGCAATTGAGGTCAGAATGCATACACCACAGCCTTTAAATCAAACCCGAGAGCAGATCACCAATCTGGATAATGAACTGCTGGCATTACTCGCAGAGCGCCGTCGCTTAAGTCTAGAAGTGGCACGTAGCAAAGAAGTGGATGTCAGACCCATCAGAGATACTCAAAGGGAAAAGGAACTGCTCGCTAGACTAGTGAAAGAAGGCAGAGAAAAGGGATTAGATGCCCACTATGTTATCTCCCTTTACCAAAGCATCATTGAAGATTCTGTATTGAATCAACAAACTTACCTTCACGGCCGTGCCAACCCAGAAACACAAAAACAGCAGTATTGTATCGCCTACCTCGGTGCACGAGGCTCTTACTCTTATCTCGCAGCGACCCGCTATTGCCAACGCCGCCAAGTTGAAATGCTAGACTTAGGTTGCCAAAGTTTCGATGAAATAGTGCAAGCCGTTGAGTCTGGGCATGCTGATTATGGTTTCCTGCCGATTGAGAACACTTCCTCGGGTTCAATCAACGAAGTCTACGATGTACTGCAGCACACCAGTCTATCAATCGTTGGTGAAACGACGATTGAAGTCAGCCATTGCCTACTAGGAAAAGCTGGCAGTAAATTAGCCGACATCAAAACTGTCTATGCCCACCCTCAGCCTATTAGCCAATGCAGCAGATATTTAAGTCAGCACAAAGACTTGAGACTGGAGTACTGCTCAAGCAGCGCAGAAGCCATGGACAAGGTGAATCAAAGCCCAGATAACAGCGCTGCAGCAATTGGTAGCGCCGAAGGTGGTGCACTCTATCAGCTAGAGTCGATAGAAGCAGGCTTAGCGAATCAGAAGATCAACCAGAGCCGTTTTATCGTTGTTGCCCGCAAAGCCGTTGCCGTGCCAGAGCAGTTACCCGCTAAGACTACATTGATCATGGCAACAGGCCAAAAAGCCGGTGCATTAGTAGAAGCCCTGTTGGTTCTAAAAGCGCATCAGTTAAACATGAGTAAATTAGAGTCACGCCCGATTCCAGGAACTCCTTGGGAAGAGATGTTCTATTTGGATATCGACGCGAATATCTCCAGTGAATCTATGCAGGCAGGTTTAAAGCAACTAGAGCGGATTACCCGTTTTATCAAAGTATTAGGCTGTTATCCTTGTGAAACAGTCAAGCCCACACAGCTGAGCAACAGCCAGCTACTGATTGAGCCCAGCACCTCTAAGGATCAAGTTATCAGTGAAAATGGTGCTAATGCCAGTCCAGTTCGATATAGCAAAGCCTATAAAGAGCAAGCTAGTGAGATCAACTGCGGTGCAATGACAATCGGTGCAGGGCATGTCTGTGCCATAGCCCAAATCACACTGAATAATGACATTTCACATTTAGCATTATCGGCTTTCGAGCAGCAAGTGAAGCAGCTTAAAGAAGCGGGATTCCAAGCCGTTTTGCTCAGCGCTGTTAATCAACTGACTATGGCAGAAGTTACTCTCGCTAAACTACGCCAAATCCTGCATCAATATGGCCTAGTGTGCATTATTGCCATAGAGCAAGAAGCCGATATGCCATTAGCCGTTCAGCACGCCGATATGCTGTTCTTGGCGGGTAAGCAGATGTTTAATCAAACCTTACTCACTCAAGCGGGCACCTTACCAGTACCTTTAATACTTGAACGTAACGATATGGCAAGTTTTGAAGAATTACTCACGGCAACAGAAATTATCTTAAGCCAAGGCAATCAGCAACTTATTCTGTGTGACTCTGGCATTAGAACCTTAAATAACGCCAATCTACCCTCACTCGATTTGGCAAGCCTGATCCAGATTAAAGCCACGAGTCATTTGCCCATTTTGATCAACCCTAGCTATGCCGTTTCGGATGATGCCCTGCTGGTTCAAACCCAAGGTATTAAGCAGCTTAAAGTGGATGGATTGATACTCAATTGCCCACTCGACAGCAATAATGACTCTGAGTCGCTTAACTTAATTAGCGCTGTAGTGCGGGAATTATATCGGGCGGTTTAAAACTTTGATCTTGAGTGATTTAATTTAAAGTGAAATGGGGTTAGTTCGAAGTGTATTCAGGGATAAAAGGCACTTATTTTATCCCTGATTGACTGAAATAAGCCTGCTAGTCAGCGTGATGACTAACAGGCTTAATATTGTTTACTATCGTAGCGCAATCATCCTTTATGCTTTTTCAGAAGCGCCGACAGCCCTCGATGGTTCGGTAACCGCATTGCTCCTGCGAATAAGCCCTGTCATAGTCGAACCTTGTACTAGAATAGAGAATACGACGACGGCATAGGTCATTACTAACAATAGTTCCCTCAGCTCCACACCACCAATAGCATCTATGACAATCCCCTCAGGTAAACTCATCGCCATCGCGAGTGCTAATCCTCCCCTTAAACCACCCCAAATCAGAATCGTCTCTGCATAGGGGTTGTAAGACTTAAACAACCTAAAGCCCAAATAAGGTAATAACACGCTCACGGCACGCGCCAATAATACCAATGGAATCGCCACAAACATAAACCACCACAATGGTGCTTTAAAAGTAACTAACAAAAGCAGTAAGCCGAGTAGTAGGAAGAGTAAAGCATTGAAGAAGGATTCAATCAGCGACCAAAATGTCAGTAACTTCACTCGCTCGTTGCGAGCAAAAAATTTAGGCACACTGAAATTACCTATGATGATCCCCGCGCTCACCATAGCTAAAGGTCCAGAAACTCCAAACACTTCCGCCATCACATAACCCGCGGTTGGGATCAACAGTGTAACCAGCATCAATTGCGTTTCTTCCTCACAGTAGCGGAAAAAATGATGCAATAAAAAGCCAAGTATGCCGCCATAAATGACCCCACCTACCGCTTCACGAATAAATAACTCAGAGACATGGATAAATGTTAGTGGTTCAGTGGAAAAAGCAACTTGCGATATCGCCACAAAAATCACTAACCCTATACCATCGTTAAATAAAGACTCACCCTCCACTTGGATAGCAATATCTTCCGGTGCACCCATTTTCTTTAAAATAGCCAAAACGGCGATGGGATCGGTGGGAGAAATCAAGGCGCCAAACAGCAAGCAGTGGCTTAGTTGTAGCGGTAGACCCAACATAGGTGCGACCCAAAATAACAGTCCTCCTATGATAAAGGTCGATAATAAAGTGCTGACAAAGGCGAGAATTAAAATCTCCCACTTCTGATGCCTTAGTATTTTTAAACGGATCTGCAATGCGCCGGCAAAGAGTAAAAAACCTAACATGCCATTGAGCAGCAAGGCTTGAAAATCGAGCTTCTCTAAGCCTGATACAAAATACAGATAAACATGTCCGCCTAAGGCCTTTCCCCCTAGGAGCAATAACAAACTCATACCTAAGGCGATAACCGTAATGGCCACAGTTTCCTGCAATTTATGGACGCGTGAAGAGACAACCGAAGTGACTAACGCCAAGGCGCAGAGGATACACAGAATTTGGTAACTGGACATAAGAGCCTCTAAATATCATCAATTTAGAGACTCTAGCACAAGTTTAGATTTCTAAACCATCCAATAGACTTAACCACCCTTTAATGATCCTGTGGCAAAACCAAATGATCCCAAAGAGATAAATCGAAAGACTGAGCCAAGTTAACGGCACGCAATAGCCCAGCACTAACAAGCCAAGAAAGGCGACATTAGAATGCCGTTGCCAACGCAAATGCGACGCCAATAATGGATTACCATGGGATTGACGTTGGGAAACATTAATGAACAAACTTAGCAGCACGGGGAGTAATAATAAGGGAAAGCCCGACATCAAGGCGTACAACAAATGCCCAAGAGAACGGTCTTCAATTTTTGCGGCATAAGTAGTTGTCATTGTCATTGAGAGACTCCAGCCAGACTAATAGACTGGGCGCAAACATCATACGCCCTTGTCATTAACCTTACGTTCTCACTGAGATAAGCGCAACTAAGGATTAGAAATATTTCCATCCATTTAAGAATAAGCCTGATAAGCCCTGTGTAACTGTCACTAATTAATCAGCGCGCTAGAGTTTAAGTGTCACATCGGATGTTAGCGTTGTAGAGCACGCCAGTACAAAACCCGCGTCAATTTCCGCGGCGTTGAGCGTCATCACACTCGTCGATACGGTTTCTCCCTCCAATACTTGGCATTTACAGGCACCGCACACGCCCGAACGACAGGCAGCAATAATCGGTAATCCTTCAGACTCTATTCCCTCAAGTAAACTCTGCCCTTGTGTTAGCCTTGTGCTGCGATCGCCAATGGTTAAGTTAAAAGTAGGCAAAGTAAAAGCCCCTGCTTGCGAATTTTCATCTGCTTCTGTAGGCGACTTTGCTTGCATGAGCTTATTACGTGCGGCTTTCTCGGCCGTGGCAAAACTCTCATGGTGCAACCGACTCATATCAAAGTTGAGTTCGGCCAATAACGCTTTTACCGCCTGCATATAAGGCTCGGGCCCGCAGAGATACACCGTTCGCTCAGCAACATCAGGCACTAAGGTTTGCAGCATCTGCGCTGTTAATCGCCCTATATCAAAACTTATCTTTGGAGAGAATAAAAGTGATGCTGCCGCCGACTCCAGCGCATAACTGAGCTTAAACGCATTAAAGCGGTTCGCCATCGTCTCCAATGACGATTTAAAAATAATATCAGCGTCTGAACGCGCACTGTGCACAAAGGCAATATCGGCATCAATTTGAGTGTCAGTTAAATAACGCGACATCGAATACATGGGCGTAATGCCGCAACCGGCACTCAAAAACAAGTATTTCGTCGCGGGGATATCAACTAAGTTAAATTGACCCATAGGTGGCAGCACTCGCACACGCTGGCCTGGCTGCAAGTGGTCAATAAGATAATTAGACACCAGTCCACCCGCCACACGCTTAATCGTCACCATCAAGGAATAGGGTCTCGATGGCGATGAGGACAAGGTATAACTGCGGCACACTTGCTCGCCGCTAATCTCGAGCACAAAGGTCATAAACTGGCCGGGTTTATAGTCAAACTTCATCGGCTCGCCCGCTTGAAAACGAAAACTCACCACATCGACGGTTTCATTCCAGCGCTCAATGCACACCAGTTCGCTAAGCACTGGTCCGTTTCGCGCTGGCTCGGCGTGCACCAATGGACTAACACTCTCAGGTTTATGGGGCAAAGCTGATATTGCCTCTGTCATCACACTCAAATTTATCGCATTCATAGGATTCTTACCTGCAACACACTGCGGTTTAACCCTCGGCAAAACCGAAAGAAAACCGCAGTTAAACAACGACTCATTGCTGATTTAAGCCACGATGTCCAGCGGACTTCAGCAATGAGCACCGACTAATTTACGCCACGTTCAACATGGTCTTTAAATCGGCCTCAACTGTGGTGGTATTGCGTAAGCCAAACTTTTCTTCCAAAATTTTAGCGAGATTAGCGGTTAAGAATGCAGGCGGCGTCGGGCCTGTGCGAATATTTTTCACGCCGAGTGATAACAACGTCAGCAACACCACAATGGCTTTTTGTTCGAACCAAGAAAGCACTAAACTCAATGGTAATTCATTGATATCGCATTCGAATACTTCAGCTAATGCAATCGCTAACTGAATTGCAGAATAGGCATCGTTACACTGGCCCACATCAAGCAAACGTGGGATACCGTTAATATCACCAAATTCGAGTTTATTGAATTTGTACTTGCCGCAGCCTAAGGTCAAAATTAATGAATCCTTAGGCGTCGATTTCGCAAGTTCAGTAAAGTAGCTTCTGTCGGCCTTGTCACCATCGCAGCCGCCGACGAGGAAGAAGTGTTTAATCGCGCCACTTTTTACATTTTCAACCACTGCTGGCGCAGCCGCCATCAAGGCATTGCGGGCAAAACCAATAGTGATAGTGTGGGGAATTTCATCATAGATAAAGCCTTCTAGTGCCAACGCCTTATCAATCACAGCCGAGAAATCATCGCCTTCGATATGCACCACCCCAGGCCAACCAACTATGCTGCGGGTAAAGATACGATCACTATAACTGCCCACATTGGGGTCGATAATGCAGTTGGACGTCATCACCACAGCACCGGGGAAATTGGCAAACTCTTGCTGCTGATTCTGCCAAGCACTGCCGTAATTTCCGACAAGGTGCGGGTATTTTTTAAAGGCAGGATACGCCAGTGCGGGCAACATTTCGCCGTGGGTAAACACATTAATGCCCTTACCGACTGTCTGCTCAAGGATAAGCTCTAAATCCTTCATATCATGACCAGAGACCAGGATTGCCTTGCCCTTAACTGACTTAGTGTTAACCACTGTAGGTTCAGGGTGACCGAACGCCTGAGTTTCACCCGCATCAAGCATGGCCATAATGCGGTAGTTCAACTGACCAATATCCATCGCCGTGGTAAATAGCTTATCGCCATCGACACTCAGTTCACCTAAGAAAGACATGATTTCATGGAAGCGCCCTGCCACATCGGCATCAGTTTGACCCAACACGCGAGCATGCTCCATATACGCAGCAGCACCTTTAAGGCCATATAAACACAATAGTCTTAACCCCATGATGTCCTCATGAACGTTATGCTTATCTTTATTTAGCAGCGCAATCGGTGCCTGCGCGAGCATTTCAACCTTACTGGTCCCCAGCACTAACTGAGCGACTTGAGGCACTTGCTCAGCAACAATGCCCGCTTGTTCACAAGCCGCTTCGTAGGATGCCTTTAGCTGAGTTCGATACTTAGCCGCCTGCTGCGCATAGTCCATAATGCGCTCGTCATCAAAGTTGACGTTGGTAAGGGTAGAGAAAAAGGCTTTAGGCACGAAGCTGTCAATTTCAGCATCGATAATGCCTTGCTCGCGGGCTTTAACGGCATAAACAGACACGCCTTGCAGCATATAGATCAGCAAGTCTTGCAGATCTGACGTTGCCGCCAACTTGCCACACATACCTTGGGAATAACTACAACCATTGCCAGCGGGTGTACGAATGGTTTGCTCACATTGAATACAGAACATGGATAGACTCCTAATTTAAATTCATGCTTTATTTTTACATGTTTAAAACTAGTCTACCTAAACACGCCATAAGCGACAGTCATTTCTAGAATGGGATGCTAAATGTTAGAGAACGATCACCTTAAGTAATCACTAATAAAAGCTATAAAACCTGCCAAAAATCCATAAAAAAACGCCCGTCAATGACGGGCGTTTTTAAGAGTAACTTACTCTTTATTAATTGGTTTTCATATCATTTACCGATTGCAGCATAATGCGGCTTTCGCGTTGGAATTGAGGGGCAAAATCCCCAAACCATTTAGCGACGGTTTGGAACTGCTTAATAAACTCGTTCCTGTCGCCGCGTTTTAGCAGCTCTAACGCTTCACGGTAGTTGTCTAAGTAATCACCAATAGCATGCTGGCTATCTTGCTGGGCAAAAATAATATCGGCGTAAAGCTCTGGGCTTTGGGCGAATAAGCGCCCTACCATAGCCAATTCTAAGCGATAAATTGGCGAGCTAAATTGCAGTAAAGTATCAATATCAGCCTCTTCCTTGCACAGATTCAAACCATACACAAAGGTCGAGAAGTGACGCATCGCCTGCACTAACTGCATTGCACTGTCGTG
The DNA here is from genome assembly GCF_025370265.1 of Shewanella septentrionalis. Classification (NCBI taxonomy): domain Bacteria; kingdom Pseudomonadati; phylum Pseudomonadota; class Gammaproteobacteria; order Alteromonadales; family Shewanellaceae; genus Shewanella; species Shewanella septentrionalis. Next base: position 101,702 of record NZ_JAMTCC010000005.1, read on the forward strand.
ACGTTCGGGCTCTGCTTCGACAATCCGCGCGCCCCAAATAGCGATCTGCTCAAGCAACCATTGGTATTTCTCTGGCGAGCGACCGTGGCACACCACCACAACTTGTTTCGCCAAACTGCCCACATCGGGACCAAACATAGGATGGAAACCGACGACAGGACCAGAATGCGCCTCAAGCATGGCTTTAACCGGCTCTGTCTTGATGGAGGTCAAATCCGCTAGAATACAGTCGGCTGGTAATTGGGTCAGCTTTTCGCGAATAAGCTCGCAAGTAATCGCAATCGGCACAGTCACTAACACCATGCCCGCATCGGCAAATAGGCTATCTGCTTGCTGCCAATCATCTTTATCGAGCAGATTCACTTGGTAGCCAGATAAGGTCAGCATTTGTGAAAACAGTCCACCGAGTTGCCCTTTACCGCCGACAATCACCACTGAGCCGAGATCTTTTTTAACTTGCTTAAAGCCTACATCTTTTTCATTGAGATAAGACTCGCGCATCAAGCGGCGTAAAATATCCTCAATTAATTGCGGTGCAATCCCCATGCTTTTCGCTTCTTCGCGGCGTTTAGCGAGCATGGCGGCTTCACGCTGCGGTGCATAAATCGGTAAACCGGCGCCGTGTTTCACTGTGCCCACTTGCGCCACGAGATCTAAGCGCTTACGCAGTAAATGCAATAATTGCTGATCGACACCATCAATCAGGCCGCGAAGATGTTCTAATTCGGCCGTTGTTTTTTCATTCATACCTGAGTCCATTAAGCTGTCGCCAATTTAAGCGTTAGCAACTTTAAGCATATCGAAGCGTGCCGGGAGTATTGAAGATAACTTCACCGCGCCGTCACGTAAAATGGTTTCTGTTTTTTCCCAGTTAATACAGGAATCTGTCACAGATACACCGTAAGCTAGCTCGCTTAATGGCTTATCGCAGCTTTGATTGCCTTCATTTAAGTGGCTTTCAAGCATAACGCCGATGATCGATTTATTGCCGTTATAAATCTGCTCGAACACATCTTCACACACAGGCTTTTGGCGGCTGTAGTCTTTGGATGAATTGCCATGGCTGCAATCGATGATCAAACGTGCATTGAGTTTGGCTTTGTGAAGCTGTGCCTCACATTCTGCCACGCTTGCGGCATCGTAGTTTGGTGATGCACCGCCACGTAAAATCACATGACCATCGGGATTGCCCGCAGTTTGTAATAAGGCGACTTGGCCCTGTTGGTTAATGCCCATAAATCTGTGACTGCTGGCCGCTGATTTTAGCGCATTAATCGCCACATCGAGCTTACCATCGGTGCCATTTTTAAAGCCAACTGGCATAGAAAGACCCGATGCCATTTCCCTATGGGTTTGCGATTCAGTGGTGCGGGCACCGATGGCCGACCAAGTCACTAGCTCAGAAATGTACTGAGGGCTGATAGGATCAAGCGCTTCAGTGGCGACTGGCAGCCCTAATTCGGCCAACCAAATCATTAGCTCACGGGCCATTTTCAGACCTTTTTCGACATCGAAGGATTCATCCATATCGGGATCGTTGATCATGCCCTTCCAACCTACCGTGGTACGCGGCTTTTCAAAGTAAACTCGCATTAATATGTAAAACTCATCACTGAGTTCATCGTGCAGGGTTTTAAGCCTTAAAGCGTATTCCTTAGCGGCGGCGATATCATGGATGGAGCAAGGCCCGGTGACGATCAATACTCGATTGTCGCGCTTATGGACGATATCAGCCACGGTTTTGCGGGCATTGAGGATATAACGATAAGCATGCTCAGAAAGTGGCAAGGCATTTTTAAGCTCTTGCGGCGTGATTAAAACTTTCTCTGAACTAATGTGTACGTTGTTAATCGTATCTTGTTGCATGCTTACCACCTAAGACTTAGTGTTTAACCCAGTTATCGAAGCAGGACTTCAAGTCAGCTTGGGCATTCATTTCGGAAGAAAAATAGCGTAAATCCATCGCAATGTACTTTTGTAATGCTACACCATTACAATTAGGCGACCACTATGCCTGTTCATTCTCTTTAGATCAAGTATAAATACTCAAAAAACAGCAACAAAAAACCGCCACTAGGGCGGTTTTCTGTGCGAACACTACGTCTTGTTTTCTGTAGCGGTAACTATTACTTAGTTGCCAGCTTCTCACGGATACGTGCAGATTTACCTGAACGATCACGCAGATAGTACAGTTTGGCGCGACGAACGCGACCACGACGCTTAACTTCAATGCTAGCGATCAGTGGGCTGTGCGTTTGGAAAGCACGCTCAACACCTTCGCCATTAGAGATTTTACGTACTGTGAATGCAGAGTGCAGACCACGGTTACGCTTAGCAATTACAACGCCTTCAAAAGCCTGTAAACGCTCTTTATCGCCTTCTTTAACACGAACCTGAACTACTACTGTATCACCAGCACCAAACGCAGGTACGTCTTGTTTCATTTGCTCATCGTTGAGCATTTTAATGATGTTGTTCATAACTTACTCCGTTCTAGAATTAACTGAGCTACGACTAAGCATGCTTGTTCATTGCTTCAACGAACTGCGCTAATAGAGTCGTTTGTTCGTCAGTCAGAGCTAGATTTTGCAATAATTCTGGCCGTCTCAGTAAAGTCCTACCAAGGCTTTGCTGTAAACGCCAGAGTCTAATTTGTTCGTGGTTGCCACTTAGCAGCACTGCCGGTACGTCAACACCATCAAGGCTTTCAGGGCGAGTGTAATGTGGACAATCCAGTAAACCGTCGGAGAAAGAATCTTGCTCCGCCGAAGCTTGTTTTCCTAGCACGCCAGGAACCAATCTCGATACTGAATCTATCAGAGTCATCGCCGGTAATTCGCCGCCCGAAAGCACGTAATCCCCTATCGACCACTCTTCATCCACTTCCGTTTGAATGATGCGTTCATCAATACCTTCGTATCGACCACAGACCAAAATCAAACGTGATGATTGAGCCAACTCAGTGACGCCTTGCTGATCCAGCTTGCGTCCTTGAGGTGACAAGTAAATCACCTTCGCACCTTCACCCGCTGCGGCTTTCGCTGCATGGATGGCATCGCGCAAGGGTTGCACCATCATCAACATTCCGGGACCACCGCCGTAAGGCCTGTCATCTACCGTATTATGTCTATCATGGGTGAAATCACGGGGATTCCACGTGTGCAACTCGAGCAGGCCGTTTTTCACGGCTCGACCCGTAACTCCAAAGTCTGTCACGGCACGGAACATCTCTGGGAACAGGGTTATTACCCCTAACCACATCTGTTGTACCTCGACTTAGAAGTCAGGATCCCAATCCACTAAAATCTGTTTACCTTGCAGGTCCACCGTTTTGATGAACTGCTCAGGGACAAAGGGGATCATACGTTCCACTTTGCCGAAACTATCTTTAGCGTTGGCTTTAACGAGTAATACGTCGTTCGATCCTGTTTCCACGATCTGATCGACAATTCCCATGTTATAGCCAGTTGTATTGACCACTTCGCAACCGATGAGATCACGCCAGTAGAATTCATCTGCTGGCAAATCGTTCATCTGTTCCGGCAAAATCGCAATCTCACAATTTGTGAGCATTTGCGCTTGCTCCCGTGTTTCTACGCCATCAAGTAAGGCAACAACGGCCTTGCCTTGATAACGCCACTGGGTGACCTTTATTTCGCGCCACTCACCATTTTCTTTAATAAGCCAAGGCGAGTAGTCAAAGATACCTTCAACAGAATCGGTATAGGCGGTGATTTTCAGCCAACCTTTAATGCCATGACAGGAGCCTAATTTCCCCAGTACGACTGGCTGTTGGTTACTGCTCATCAATCTATACCTTAACGCTATTAAGCAGTTGCTTTACGAGCGTCTTTGATCAATTTTGCTACGCGTTCTGTAGCAGCTGCACCGTTAGAAACCCAGTGCTCAACGCGAGCTAGGTCTAAACGTAATGTTTCTTCTTGGCCACGGGCCAATGGGTTGAAGAAACCTACACGCTCAATGAAACGACCGTCACGAGCGTTACGGCTATCAGCAACAACGATGTTGTAAAATGGACGCTTTTTTGCGCCGCCACGAGCTAAACGAATGGTAACCATGCGTTTTCAATCCTCTAATGATTTGCTTTGAAGCAAAAATAAAAACTGGAACCCCGTGTTCGCGAAGAGTCCCAGATAGAAAGCCGGAAGATTTTACCTGAGTTTCCAACTAATGCAACCAAAGATGGCGATTATTACGCCTGCGTCCTTCGTAAGCGGTTCATTGTTACCAGAGTCAACCGACTGATAAAGTGCTAGGTTTAACTAAAAATGTCCGATTAACGGCCTGGAAATTTCATTCCAGGCGGCATCATGCCACGCATTCCGCGCATCATTTTTTGCATGCCGCCCTTAGCAGACATTTTTTTCATCATCTTTTGCATTTGCGTAAACTGTTTCAATAAACGGTTTACGTCTTGGATTTGCGTGCCAGAACCCGCAGCAATACGACGCTTGCGTGAGCCCTTGATTAAATCAGGGTTCTTACGCTCTTTGGACGTCATCGAATTAATGATGGCTTCCATTTGGCCTGTCATCTTGCCGTCTTGGATTTGCGCTAAGGCTTCTGGGGGCAATTGACCTACACCGGGCAGTTTTTCCAGCATGTTCATCATGCCGCCCATGTTTTTCATTTGCTGTAACTGCTCACGGAAATCTTCTAAATCAAAACTGCCACCCTGCTTCACTTTCGAAGCCAGTTTCATGGCCTTTTCTTTATCGACGCCGCGCTCAACTTCTTCGATCAGCGATAACACATCGCCCATACCCAAAATACGCGAAGCAATACGATCGGGATGGAACGGTTCTAACGCATCGGTTTTTTCACCGACACCGAGGAATTTAATTGGCTTGCCGGTAATATGGCGAATCGATAACGCTGCACCACCACGTGCATCACCATCGACTTTGGTTAAGATAACCCCTGTCAGTGGCAAAGCTTCGTTAAACGCCTTAGCCGTGTTCGCCGCATCTTGACCTGTCATAGCATCCACAACGAACAAGGTCTCAATAGGCTTGACCGCAGCGTGTAAGCCTTTGATCTCGTCCATCATGGCTTCGTCGACGTGCAGACGACCCGCGGTATCGAGGATCACCACATCGATGAACTTTAATTTAGCGTGGGCAATCGCCGCTTTCGCAATGTCGATTGGCTTTTGGCTAACGTCCGATGGGAAAAACTCCACCGCGACTTCTTGCGCTAACGTCTCAAGCTGTTTAATCGCCGCTGGGCGGTAAACGTCGGCACTGACCACCAATACCGATTTTTTATGGCGTTCGCGTAAAAATTTACCCAGTTTGGCCACACTGGTGGTTTTACCCGCACCTTGCAGACCCGCCATCATGATCACGGCTGGCGGCTGAGTGGCTAAATCTAAGGCTTCATTCGCCTCGCCCATGGATTTTTCAAGTTCACTTTGAACTATCTTAATGAAGGCTTGACCTGGGCTTAAGCTTTTAGAGACTTCTTGGCCAACGGCACGTTCTTTTACATTATTAACGAATTCGCGCACCACAGGCAGGGCAACATCGGCCTCCAGCAGTGCCATACGCACTTCTCGCAGGGTTTCCTTAACGTTTTCTTCAGTTAAGCGACCACGGCCACTGATATTTTTCAGTGTGCGTGACAGTCTGTCGGTTAGGTTCTCAAACATCGTCCTGTTCTATACCTTTAAGAATCTCGATTGATGGGCTGTATTATAACGATGCATGCGCATTATGCTACTGCTGCACCCATCTTGATTGTGGTTAAGTGTTTTACTTGCGCTGAGTCATGTTTTATTGTCGTTAACACACTATTTAACCCTAACAATAAGAATCTGCTAAATTTTGCAACTCATGTCACTGCCCATTTGCCGACAGCTCATGTTATTCTAGGGAAAATATTGATCTGTATGCCCCGTTTATAAGGCACCTTTAACTACACAAATAGGTTAATTACCCATGGTCATCTTTTCTGCCTCAGCCATGTTTTTTTATTGCATTGCATTGGTACTAGTGACGAGTCGATTGTTTCACCCCGACGGTCCGAATCGCCGCGCCGTCGCAGGCATTGCAGCCATTGCGGTCATTCTGCATGCTGCTGCATTATCCCAAGTGATTTTCACTACTGATGGGCAAAACTTTAGCCTGACGAACGTGATTTCCTTAGTGAACTGGATTATCGCCTTTACTTTTACTGTGTTGATGTTCAGGCTGAAGGTGATTGTCGTAGTGCCAGTGGTTTACGCCTGCTCTGTGCTCTCGGTCGCCCTACTCTGGTTATTGCCGCCTAAGTTCATCACGCATTTTGAGCTTTATCCTGAAGTATTAGCCCACGTCGTCTTGTCACTCATGGCCTACAGTGCCCTGATGATTGCCGCCCTGTATGCGATACAACTGGCGATGATCCAAAATAAGCTGAAGAAAAAACAATTTATGCTGAGCCCAGGTATTCCGCCACTGATGACAGTTGAGAAACAACTTTATCATTTAGTGATTATCGGCGTTATCTTGCTCAGTTTGTCACTCGCAACCGGCTTTATCTTCCTTGAAGACATGTTCGCCGATGGCAAAGGTCATAAGGCAATCCTGTCGATAATGGCTTGGTTTGTATACATAACTATGTTGTGGCAACAGTATTGGGTCGGCTGTAAAATTCGTACCGCGGTCATTTATACTCTGACTGGCGCCACCTTACTTTCGCTCGCTTATTTTGGCGCGCGCATTGTCAAAGAGTTAATCCTCAACTAAACATTTAAGTCGGCAAAGGCAGTTAATGCCGCTGCCGACTTGACACTTTTTTTAAATGTCGGTATTTACTTAAATTTACTGGCCATATTGGAGCCTTTTTTGGACGCTATATCGACAAGCGCACTCCTGATCGTTTTACTAGTGCTTATCCTATTCTCAGCCTATTTCTCAGGCTCAGAAACCGCCATGATGACACTCAATCGTTACCGTCTACGCCACTTAGCCAGCAATGGCCATAAAGGGGCGATTAGAGCTTTGAAGTTGCTTGAGCGTCCAGACCGTTTGATTGGCTTAATCTTAATCGGCAATAACTTAGTCAATATTTTAGCATCGGCTATCGCCACCATTATTGGTATGCGCCTCTGGGGGGACTTAGGTGTCGCCATCGCTACTGGTGTGCTGACACTCGTTGTACTGGTATTTGCTGAAGTCACCCCCAAAACCATCGCCGCACTCAATCCCGAACGTATCGCCTTCCCCTCCAGCATACTGCTGCGCTGGTTGTTGATCCTATTAGCGCCTTTCGTGAAAGGCGTTAACCTTATCACGTCAGGCTTTTTACGTTTAATGGGAATTAAAACCGTCAATAGTAGCGATGCGTTGAGCCAAGAAGAGTTGCGCACTGTCGTACATGAAGCTGGGGCACTTATCCCCCAACGTCACCAAGAAATGCTGTTATCTATCCTAGATTTAGAGAAAGTCACTGTTGAAGATATTATGGTGCCGCGCTCGGATATCTACGGAATTAACGTCAATGACGAATTTAAAGTCATCAATCGTCAGGTGATCCAAAGCCCGCACACCCGAGTGTTAGTGTATCGCGACACAGTTGACGATGCGGTGGGCTTTATTCATTTGCGCGATGCCCTACGATTACAATCTAAAGAGCAATTTAGTAAGTCATCTCTGCTGCGCGCGGTGAAAGAACTCTATTTTGTGCCTGAAGGTACGCCACTCAATGTGCAGTTGGCTAACTTTCAACAGAACAAAGAGCGCATCGGCTTAGTGGTTGATGAATATGGTGACATTCAAGGTCTGGTGACGCTCGAAGATATTCTCGAAGAGATTGTCGGCGACTTTACTACTTCAATGTTAACCACGCCGAGTGAAGATATCAAAGTGCAGCAAGATGGCAGTTACTTAGTCGATGCCAGCATTACCATTCGCGATTTGAATAAAGAAATGAAGTGGAACTTCCCGACCGACGGCCCTAAAACCCTCAACGGTCTGATCCTAGAATACCTAGAGGAAATCCCCTCAGCTAACACCAGTTTACGTTTAGCCGGTTATCCCTTAGAGATTATCGATGTGGCAGAAAATATGATTAAAACCGTGCGCATCATACCGCTGCATTATCACCCGCCCAGAGCTTAGCTTTCGATTTGCCCCATAAAAAATCGGCCGAACCACATACTAAAATGTCGTTCGGCCGACTGCTCCCCCGAGCAATACTTTTCCCAAGTGATGTAACGAGTTAAATCTTTTTCGCCTCAAGTGCACGGCGCTTTTCAATCGCCATCGGCGTTATCTGGGCATTGAGCGCCTTTTCTAGGCCCAGCATAAAATACACTTCCGCCATCAAGAAGAATGGCCCAATTAATAACTGATTCAAATCATCTACAAAGGCAGGCTTGGCTTTTTCATATTTATGGCCAATTAACTGGAACAGCCAGCCCACCACAAATACCCCTAGGGCAAGCCAAGTGGCACCGGCAATATGCGCCGCCCATTCAGTTGTGAGCAGTACAGGAACCATAAATAAGATCAGCCCCATTGAGAGCCTTAAGTGTAAACGGACATAGTAGGCCGACACTAACACGCCGACAATCAGGGCTAAACTGGTCTCGCCCAGACTGCCCAGCGGAATACGTACAGTGGCCAGCAACAAGAAAGCAGACCAAATAATCAGTGGGATGCCAATAAAATGGGTCTGAATATTACGGTGATTTAAATGCACACTTTTGTAGGTCGATAACTGCTCTGCGGCGGATTTCATTCTGGGTTCCTCTTCATTTGCCCCTGCTTTGCCTGCGCCAAATTGAGAGGCGCGCAAGCCATAAACTAACGTAAAACAATTAAGCTGAACAGCAAAAGTAAATAAATTGTTGCATTCACTGGTTTGGCACTTATTTTGATACCCACCCAGAAATGAAAAAAGGAACCCTGAGGTTCCTTCTTGATAGACGACAAACACAAAACTCGGATTTATTGAGACTCTATGATTACCGTCGCAATCGCATAGGATTTTTCATCGGCAATAGAGATATGTCCAATCGTCGCTTTAAGCTGCTGTAAGCGCGCAAGCGCCCCTTCAGTAAAGTGAATCGTCGGCGCACCATCAGCATTATTACCAATGTGAATATGCTGAAACGACACGCCGCGGCCAATGCCCGTACCGAGCGCTTTGGCTGCAGCTTCTTTGGCGGCAAAACGCTTGGCAAGATAACGGCTTGGCTGACTATGGCCAGTATAAATGGCCAACTCAGCCTCGGTTAGCACACGTTTCGCCAGCTTATCGCCTGCGCGCGCCACATGCGCCTGAATCCGCTCAATCTCAACGATATCTGTGCCTAGGCCGACAATCGCCATTATTCGCCTCGACGACCTTCAAGCATTAACTCTTTCATGTCTTTTACTGCTGTCGCTAAACCGTCAATGGCGGCACGGGCGACAATCGCATGGCCGATATTGAGTTCATATAACTCAGGAATCGCCGCAATCGGTTTCACATTGTGATAATGCAAACCATGACCCGCGTTAACCACTAAACCTTTGCCATGGGCGTATTTGGCCATTTCGCTGATACGCGCAAGCTCAGTGGCTTCTTGTGCTTCCGTTTTCGCATCGGCATAACAGCCAGTGTGGATTTCGATAAGCGGTGCGCCAGAGGCAACAGCGGCATCGATTTGGGTTTTATCAGCATCGATAAATAAGGAAACTTGAATGCCCTCAGCGGCTAAACGAGTCACTGCGGCAGTGATTTTATCTAACTGCCCTGCCACATCTAAACCGCCTTCAGTAGTAACTTCTTGACGTTTTTCTGGCACTAAACAGACATAGGTCGGCTTAATTTCACAGGCGATGTTAAGCATTTCTTCGGTCACAGCGCATTCGAAATTCATGCGAGTTTTCAAGGTTTTCGCCAGCAGATACACATCGCGGTCTATAATGTGGCGTCTATCTTCACGTAAATGGATAGTGATGCCATCGGCGCCAGCATGCTCAGCTACGGCGGCGGCATGCACAGGATCAGGATAACTGGTGCCACGCGCCTGACGCAGGGTAGCAATATGGTCGATATTCACGCCCAATAAGATACGGCTCATCGGGAACTCCTTAATGTTGAACGCTGATATTGCGGCTTATTGTACTTAGGCTTACACAAAAAAACAGGAGCTAGGGCGAATTATTCCCATCAATCTTGGTTGGCTTGGCAGCGCTGACGAACAATTGTCGACTCAGCAAAGGTTTAGTCCCAAGTAATGGCTTTAACAGGGAGCGCATCAATAACTTAGCGCTCAAAAAATGCACATCGGTGAGTTGGTTATCGTTAAGCGCCGTCAACATAGCACCTTGATAGGCGTTGCGAGCACGGGAGTTGAGCACAAATTGAAAGCCTAACTCAGGCACGAGCTGGTAATAATCTTCAGCAACGAGTGGTTCGCCCTGAGTATCGCGGCTAAGCGAAGGCATAAAACCTAATTCTCTCAGCAAGGCGAGCTCAATATAACGCAGTTGGGATTGGCAAAACTTCGCGGCAAGGCCGACTAAGGCTTGATGATAAATGAGGAACAACTCTTCGGCGTTGTGCTGCACAGACAAAGTGCGAACCAATAACTCATTGATATACATGCCAGCAAACAAGCTTTGGCCGGAAAGAGGCACAGCAGGCGCAGCAGCTTCGACTTGAGTTAAGGTTTTTAATTCAGACTTACCACTAAATTCGAAGATCAGCGGTTGAAAGGGCTGGAGAATACTCTTGATAGAGCGCTTACCGCTGCCGGTTCGGGCAACCACATCGACCCGTCCAATACCGTCAACTAAGAGGTTAACTAAGACACTGGACTCTCGATATGGGCGATGATGTAAAACGTAACCACGTTTCATCGGTAAGCGCGCTCGCTGAAATTAATGCTTAATCGTCGCCGTAACCTAAGCTACGCAAGGCGCGTTCATCATCGGCCCAACCGGATTTCACTTTCACCCACACTTCGAGGAAGACTTTATTATCAAACAAGGTCTCCATGTCTAAGCGAGCTTGAGTTGCGATAGTACGAATACGTTCGCCCTTACTACCAATCACCATACGTTTTTGACCTTCACGCTCAACGAGGATCAGGGCATTGATTTGATAAACGCCATTTTCCATCATCTTAAACTGTTCGATCTCAACCGTCGCATCATAGGGTAATTCATCACCTAAGAAGCGCATCAGTTTTTCACGCACAATTTCCGACGCCATAAAACGTTGCGAACGGTCGGTAACATAGTCTTCAGGGAAGAAGAAAGGTCCTTCAGGAATCGACGCCGCCGCTAGCTCTAAAATGCGCTGGACGTTAGTGCCCTTGCTGGCTGAAATCGGCAAAATTTCATCGAAAGGATATTTTTTGGCGACTTCTTCCAAATATGGGAACAGTGATTCTTTGTCTTTGATATTATCGACTTTGTTGATCGCCAGAATCGTCTGACGCTCTTCGCCGCCACGGCGTAACTTGCTGAGCACCATCTCATCATCTGCGGTCCAAGTCATGCCATCGACCACAAAAATCACCATAGACACATCAGCAAGTGAACTGGCCGCAGCGCGGTTCATCAATCGGTTAATCGCCCGCTGCTCTTCAATGTGCAAACCCGGTGTATCGATAAACACGATTTGCTTAGGACCATCGGTATGAATACCCATGATACGGTGGCGCGTCGTTTGCGGCTTTTTAGAAGTAATACTCACCTTCTGGCCAAGCAAACGGTTGATTAACGTCGATTTACCGACGTTAGGGCGACCAATGATCGCCACCATGCCGCAATAAGTGACATCGTATTGGGCCGACGGCGTTGGCGCGGCCGCATTCATCCTTGCCAGTAATTCATCTAAACTCGGCTCAGTTGCCGCTTTTGCTGCATCGATACCTGACAAGTCTGTTTTTTTGGTCATTTCTTTAGTAACTCCAATACTTGAGCGGCCGCGATTTGCTCGGCTTTACGGCGTGAACTCGCCACACCAATGACGCTTTGGCTCAAGTCTTCAATACGACATTCAACGGTAAATGTCTGATCGTGGGCATCGCCTTCTATGTTGATTACTTGGTAATCAGGCAGCGGCTTTTTAAACCCTTGTAAATGTTCTTGCAGTAAGGTTTTCGCGTCTTTTTGGCTGATCCCAGGTTGGATTTCGGCCAAACGTTCGGCATACCATTTCAGCAGTAATACACGGCAAACTTCGAGATCGGAATCAAGGTAAACGGCGCCAATAATGGCTTCAACCGCATCGGCAAGAATCGACTCGCGTCTAAATCCGCCACTTTTTAATTCACCAGGACCAAGATATAAATAATCGCCGAGCTTAAATTCTTGGGCGATGATCGTTAAGGTATCACCGCGCACTAAGGTAGCGCGCATCCGACTTAAATCGCCTTCGGTCGCCTTCGGAAACTGATGATATAAGGCATCAGAAATCACAATAGATAAAATTGAATCACCTAAAAACTCTAAGCGTTCATTATGCTTATTTGCCGCACTTCTGTGGGTCAGCGCTTGAGTCAACAGCTCAATATTCTTGAACTCATAACTTAAAGTACGACACAAACGTGGCAAATTTTTAATCGGTTCCATGCTATTTAATTCCACCTACACGCTCAAAACGCACGCCGCTCGGTACCCAAGTTGGGAGGAAGTCGGCTTTTGAGCGGTCAAATTCAAAACTAATCCAAATCGCTACCGCTTTACCAACAAGGTTTTCTTCTGGCACAAAGCCCCAGAAACGACTATCGGTGCTGTTATCGCGGTTATCACCCATGGCAAAGTAATGGCCTTCAGGAACTAAAAACTCACCTGCAGGTAAGTTACCTTCGCGTTTAAAATATCCCAACATGTCGGGACGACTTGGGTTGATCAAAATATCGTGGGCGACTTCGCCCAGTTGCTCCGTGTAACGCAGTAATGGCACGCCATCTTGGCTGTAATCACCACGGCTGATCTCAGTACGGGCGATAACTTGTGGTTCTGGGCAATCTGTTTGCTCAACGCCACAGGCCTTCTGGATCATCAACTGCTTATTACGGTAAATAATTCTATCACCCGGTAAACCGACAACACGTTTGATGTAGTCAATTTGCGGATTTTCAGGGTATTTAAACACGATCACATCACCGCGTTTTGGCTCGCCAGTTTCAACCAGTTTAGTGCGCCATACGGGATCTTTAAGCCCATAACTGAATTTTTCCACCAGAATGAAGTCGCCCACTAAGAGGGTTGGCATCATAGAACCCGATGGGATTTGAAATGGTTCATAAATGAATGAACGCAGGATCAACACAAAGGCAATCACAGGGAAAATAGAGTGTGCGGTTTCGACTATGGTCGACTCACGAATGATTTGGTACTCGGCTTCTTCGGTTAACGTCGCTTGCGAGGCCTTGGCTAACGCTAAATTCTCACGACGCTTAGGGGCGAATGCGAGCACATCGACTAACCAAATAAGTCCCGAGATCAGGGTGATTAGCACTAGAATAATGGAAAAATACGCTGCCATTGCTTATTGAACTCCTGCTTTAAAATCATTTAAAGGTGCCTAACTCAGCGAATATCATACTTTAGTTAACTTACCGTATTCGACCTTGGTAAACCAAAGTGATAAACCAATGCGATAACCTAACTAAAGCGCCGCAAACAGCGGCGCAATAGTCAACTAAATGGTCATTTCTTATGCTAACGATTACTCGTTTAGCTTAAGTACCGCTAAGAATGCCTCCTGTGGCACCTCAACGTTACCCACTTGCTTCATCCGTTTCTTACCCTCTTTTTGTTTATTTAAGAGTTTTTTCTTACGAGAAACGTCGCCGCCATAACATTTAGCCGTTACGTCTTTACGCAGGGCTTTCACGGTTGAACGAGCAATAATTTGACTGCCCACAGCCGCTTGAATCGCGATATCAAACATCTGACGCGGGATCAGCTCTTTCATCTTATCGACTAAGGCTAAACCACGGTGACGAATGTTGGATCTATGGATAACCATAGCCAAGGCATCGACTCTGTCGCCGTTGATGAGAATATCTAAACGCACCATGTCTGCAGGATCGAAACGAATAAAGTTATATTCGAGTGATGCATAGCCACGGCTAGTGGATTTCAAACGGTCGAAGAAGTCCATAACCACTTCCGCCATTGGCAGATGATACGTCACAGCCACTTGGTTACCGTGGTAAACCATGTTCACTTGCGTGCCACGTTTTTCAATACATAGGGTAATCACGTTACCTAAGTATTCTTTTGGCACTAAAATGTTGGCCTCAACAATCGGCTCACGCATTTCTTCGATGTTGTTAATCGCTGGCAAATCAGACGGGTTATCAACGTAAATCGTTTCACCGTTGGTCATCACCACTTCGTACACTACGGTTGGCGCAGTAGTGATCAACTCTAGGTTGTATTCACGCTCTAAACGCTCTTGGACGATTTCCATGTGCAGCAGGCCTAAATAGCCAATGCGGAAACCAAAACCGAGTGCCGATGAACTTTCTGGTTCGAAGAATAATGACGCATCGTTCAGGCTGAGTTTGTTCAGCGCATCACGGAAGTTTTCATATTCGTCGGTAGAAATCGGGAATACGCCAGCGTATACCTGAGGCTTCACTTTCTTAAAACCAGGTAACGGCTTTTCTGCACCGTTTTTGGCCAAAGTTAATGTATCGCCCACAGGCGCGCCGTGAATTTCTTTCAGACCCGCAATCACAAAGCCTACTTCACCGGTTTTAAGCTCGGTTTTATCAGTTTGTTTTGGGGTGAAAATACCGACGCGATCCGCAGTGTGGTTTTGTCCAGTAGACATTACCTTAAACTTGTCACCTTTTTTCAGGCTACCGTGTTTAATTCGCACTAAAGACACTACGCCTAGGTAGTTATCAAACCAAGAATCGATGATCAAGGCTTGCAATGGTGCGTTAGGATCGCCTTCTGGCGGTGGGATTTTGGCAACAATGACTTCTAAAACCTCGTCGACACCGACACCGGTTTTAGCCGAACAACGCACAGCATCCATGGCATCGATACCGACGATATCTTCAATCTCGGCAGCAACACGTTCTGGATCGGCTTGTGGTAAGTCAATCTTGTTTAAAATAGGTACCACATCTAGATTCATATCCAGCGCGGTATAACAGTTTGCCAGTGTCTGAGCTTCAACGCCCTGACCCGCATCAACCACCAGCAAAGCGCCTTCACAGGCAGCTAATGAGCGCGAGACCTCATAGGAGAAGTCAACGTGACCAGGGGTATCAATAAAGTTGAGTTGATAGACAAGGCCATCTTTGGCTTTGTAATCCAAAGTGACACTTTGTGCCTTAATCGTAATACCACGCTCACGTTCTAGATCCATAGAATCTAAAACTTGAGCATCCATTTCACGGTCGGTTAAACCGCCACAAACCTGAATAAGACGATCTGATAGCGTCGATTTACCATGGTCGATATGGGCAATAATTGAGAAGTTTCTAATTTGTTTCATTATGCTGCAATGACTAATACTGAAAATGGATACGGTTCAAAGGAGCGAAATTGTACCTGATTGCGGTTTCAATACCAATCACATTCACTCCTACTTAGGACAGGCCGATAAAACAACGCCCAAAACCGCAGTTAGCTGTTATTTAATAAAAAATAACACATTGAAATTATTGAGCTAATTCTTGTAAATTGATGCTCATGCCCAAATAGGCCAAAATCACAGGTTGAGCATCGACTTCTAAGCGTTTGGCCTGTTGCTTACCAAAAGACCACGCAAGCAAGGCACCAACGGCCGCAAAGCCCATGGCACCGAGGTTAGGATTAAACTCAAGCAACTGGCCTAAAAATTGGCCTAACGCCGCGCCAACAAACAAACCAAACAGCGGCATTAAATAGATTAATGCCGCTGCTTTGAGGATCACGCTCTCGGGAAGTCCTAGTTTGAGTAACTCACCCGCCTCGCAGCGGCGGTCACTCTGAATCGAAAATTGCTGGGTTTTCGAGGAAAAAGCCTGAGCCACAGCAGAAGTCCCGCAAGACTCACTGTTACTGCAGCTCTTGCAGGTACTCTTAAGTTCGACTTCAACCGTCAACCAGCCTTGGCTATCACTGGCGACGACTCGGGCAATTTCTTCCATCATAATCGGCGTCCTATTCTAGCGTCAGACTTTTAGCAATGCGCGTTAGAGTTTCTGTCGGCACTTTACCCACAGCAACCACTTCGGCATTACCCACTTTTTCTGAAACTAGCGACAAACCATTACGGGTGATTAACTCCTCAGGCAATGGACTTGTACTTGCTCTCGCAACATAAACGGAGATACTCGCTAGCCCATCGGTCAGTGCTATGTATTCCACCGCCTCATGGCTACCAATCAATCTATGGTGATCACGCACGACCACAGTAAACCCTGCGGGTAACCAAGCAAATTGCCAGTTTTGACCGTCTTGTCGCTCGGCTTGATCGATAACTGCCGGCCATTCTTGCTTATAGGCTTCTTGCAAGATAGCTGGCGGCTCGCTGAATTCGATGAGTTCAATCACCATGATCTGCTCAAGCAATTGCTTATCTTGAGTCAGCATGTCGTATCGCAGCGGCAGATAAGTTTCCATATCGAGCCAAATTTGAAAGCCATAACGGAATTCATCATTGGGCAACAGGCGGATCATTTGCCCAGGGCGCCCAGCAATACGGGTGCGACCACCAAGCACAAATTGATACCCCACTTCTAAATCCGCCATATTGGCAGAAAAAGCGGCAGGCCAAACACCTTGGATATGATTAGAAACAATACTGTATGCAGGCTCGTCGTGCTCAATAAAGGTGACACGATTGCCGACACGCACAGCATTTTTAGGTGGACCGTTAAGGTATTCTAGAAAGGCAACTTCTTGATTATTCACCTTACCGTGCAGGTAAACCAAAGGCCGAATATGATCGGCCTGAAGTTGAATAATCGATGCTTTAAACTCTTTCTCTCGTAAAGCCTGACTCATTTTCTCGAGCCAGACTTTGGCAGGCATATCTTCCTGTGCCATCGCAGGAAAGACCAAGGCTAATAAAGCCAACAGGATTAGACGCAAGCTAACTCCTCGTTATTGATTGACCGGAACGGGTACGACCTCGGTATTGTCCTCTACAACCGCACCGGTATTCAATCGTTGTTGCAACATATGATCTTGAATATAAGTATTAATTCGGCGACGCTGCTCGTTCACCTGATCATTGGTATAACCTTGATTCTGTTGAACTGGACCCGTTTGTAGACTCACAGGTGATGCGCTACCAATGAGCGGTCTGGTAATCAATACGGGCGATGGTGACGCGGCATCATCGGCGCTCTGATTGTAATTCTGCACCCCCACAATCGCAAACATTGCAACCGTCGCAGCAATGGCATATTGACCAAATTGCTTAAACAAAGGTACAACGCGGCTTTGCTGCGCATTGGCGGCAATTTGCGGCGTAACAGGTGACGCCTGATGCTTAGGTGCAACTATCGCAGGCTCAAGCTCAATAGCGGCAGCAATACTAGCAGAAAGATCTAACACAATATTCTGTGGCAATTCGCCACGCATGGCATCGCCTATCATATGATAGTTATGCCATTTATCATGTGAATGTGTATCAGCAGATAACTCTGCCATGGTCTGCGCATCAGTCTCTCCATCGACTGCGGCAGATACCCATTCTTGACCTAATTTATCCATTTTTCACCTGTCTAAATATAAGGGTTTCTTAAAATAAGAATTTAGGCTTCCAGCAACGGCTGGAGCTTTTTATCGATTGCTTCTCGAGCTCGGAAGATACGCGATCTTACGGTCCCTACGGGGCAATCCATGACTATGGCGATATCTTCGTAACTCATACCATCGAGTTCACGCAACGAGATAGCCATTCGTAATTCTTCAGGCAGTGTCTCTAAGGTATCGAAAATCACTTTTTTGATTTCATCCGATAACATGAGCCGTTCTGGGGAGGCGAACTCCTTAAGCGCATCACTACCTTCATAATATTCGGCATCTTCAGCATCAACATCATTCGCGGGCGCTCTACGCCCCTGTGATACGAGATAATTCTTCGCAGTGTTTACTGCGATGCGGTACAACCAAGTATAAAATGCACTTTCACCGCGAAAGTTTGGCAAAGCTCGATAAGCTTTGATAAACGCTTCCTGTGCGACATCGGCAACGTCCGCTTGGTTCCGTACATAACGGGATATCAAGCTAATGACTTTACTTTGATATTTAAGCACTAACAGGTTAAAAGCGTTTTTATCACCTTGTTGTACGCGCTCAACTAATTGTTGATCACTTAATTGTCCACTCATCCGAGCCGACTTCTCCTAAATCTAAAATGCTGATTTCTCAGTCGCTCGAATCATATTCACTTAAGTAGACTCGCGTACTTTGAAAAAGTTCTGAAATTATATAAAAAAAGTAAGGTTAAAAGGAAAGTACCCATAATCCGTGAGTTGGTTTACCATAGATGGCACTCTCAAGTCACATCATGATACCCGATGAAACAAGTAGTTGAACACCAATCTGACATATTAGTCATAGGTAGCGGTGCCGCAGGTCTGACACTAGCTTTGCATCTTGCTGAAAAAGCAAAAGTAATTCTGCTTTCAAAAGGCCCACTCTCGGAAGGGTCGACTTACTACGCCCAAGGCGGTATCGCCTCCGTCTTCGACGAAAGTGACACTATCGAATCCCATGTTGCAGACACATTAATCGCAGGTGCGGGTTTATGCGACAAAGACGTCGTCACTTTTACCGCTGAAAATGCTAAGAGTGCGATGCAATGGCTTATCGAATGTGGTGTTGCCTTCGATAAAGAAGAAACCACTGACGGTAATGCAAAAGACGCACCTTACCATTTAACCCGTGAAGGCGGCCATAGCCACAGGCGTATTCTGCACGCTGCCGATGCCACAGGTAAAGAAGTGCAAACAACGCTGCAAGAGCGCGCACTCGCCCACCCCAACATTCAAGTTTTAGAACGCTATAACGCCATCGACCTCATCACCACCCGTAAGTTAAATCGCCCAGGTAATCGTGTGTTAGGCGCTTATGTGTGGAATCGCAACGAAGAACACGTCGAAACCGTCAAGGCCAAGTTTGTTGCGTTAGCAACAGGCGGTAGCTCTAAGGTTTATCAATATACCTCAAACCCCGATGTTGCTAGCGGCGATGGTATTGCCATGGCATGGCGTGCAGGTTGCCGCGTGGCGAATATGGAGTTCAACCAATTCCACCCGACGTGTTTGTACCATGCCGATGCGCGCAACTTCTTACTCACCGAAGCCCTGCGTGGTGAAGGTGCTTATCTGCGTCGTCCAGATGGCAGCCGTTTTATGCCGGACTTTGATGAACGCGCTGAACTCGCCCCCCGTGACATCGTTGCCCGTGCCATCGACTATGAGATGAAACGACTCGGTGCCGATTGCGTGTATCTGGATATCAGCCATAAAGATGCTGACTTTGTGATGAAGCATTTCCCGACCATCTATAGCCGTTGCTTAGAGCTGGGAATTGATATCACTAAAGATGCAATCCCTGTGGTCCCTGCCGCGCACTATACCTGCGGTGGTGTGATGACAGATATGCACGGTCAAACCGATCTCAATGGCCTCTATGCCATTGGTGAAGTGGCCTATACGGGCTTACATGGCGCGAATCGTCTGGCGAGTAACTCGCTACTCGAATGTTTAGTGTTTGCCCGTGCGGCGTCACATGATATAGAGAGCCAGCTGTATAAAATTCAAATGCCGGGACAAATTCCCGCATGGGATGAAAGCAAAGTCTCTAACTCGGACGAAGAAGTGGTCATCGCCCATAACTGGCACGAACTGCGGTTATTCATGTGGGACTACGTTGGGATCGTGCGCTCGGATAAACGTCTGGAACGCGCTCTGCGTCGCTGCCTGATGTTACAGCAAGAAATTCAGGAGTATTACAGTAACTTCAAAGTCAGCAATAACTTGCTCGAATTACGTAACTTAGTGCAAGTGGCCGAGTTGATTATTCGCTGTGCCATGGAGCGTAAAGAAAGCCGTGGTCTGCATTTTAATATCGATCACCCAGAGAAATTAGACGCGCCGCGCCCGACTATATTACTACCAGAAAAGTAACCGATTAAGTTCTTATGTGTTTATAGGCTTAGGTTCTTATTTGGCTTGCTGAAAACAGACTAAATCTCGGTATGAGGTTTAGTCTGTTTTATTTTAGCCCGCAGCAACAGCCGACATAAATGCCGATAGTCAGTATCGTCTAGCATATCCGCCCAAACCATCAAGAGCCGCAACTGAGTATCCACTTCGATATACATCAAGCAAACAAAGGGTGTAACCCAAGTTCGCTTTAATACCTGAAAGTGCTCACCCGCTGACAAACGTCCCTCGCCTTTATCACTAAGCACAAAGTCTAAACGCCAATGCTGCAGTCGCCACAACTGCGATAGCAAGAAGAAACAAACCAGCGCGATAAACAGATATTTAAGCAGGGATAAGGCGAGATTGTCGCTTTGAGGCCAGAGCAAAAATGAGCTAGAACAGACACAAATAAAAACGACCAACGAGAGTCGTTGGTCGAAGGAGGCTTTTACACTGAAACTATGGTGCCGGTCTTCCACGGACTTTCACTACCATGCGCGCAAGCTCAGCATCAGGGCACACTTCATGGCCCATAAACCATGCAAACAATTCGGGATCTTCACATTCCAACAAACGGATAAACACGGTTTTATCTCCATCGGACATTTCTTGATAGAAGTTTTCAACAAAAGGTTGAAACAAAACGTCTAATTCCAGCATCCCGCGGCGACATGCCCAGCGAACCCTTGCGATGTTCATTAATTCCAAGGTATTTCTCCCAACACAGATTTGGCATTAGTCTATCAGTTCAGTGACTAAAGTGTCGATTAACCCTTCACATTGGCTCACAAAATTAGCATTGTTGGACTTGCATATCGCGTCCCGCAAAGAGATCGCTGAAATCTGTGTCCAACAAGCGCTTTACCGCAGGATGTTGGATCATACGTTCGGCAAACATCACATGGTATTCCTCTTTCACATCCGTGGTTTCACCGAGCAAATTCATCCCATGGGAAATCACTTCTTGGCGATAAATCGACGGCGTGACAAAAATCCCCCGTTTAAGGTAACCAAAGGCCTTCATCATGGCCGCATCGTCGAACTCACCCAAGATACTGACTTTAAGATTTTGCTCGTCAAACCAGCGATATAACTGCTGTCCAAGTGAGGTTCTGCGGCCGGGGATTAATAGCTGACCTTGCTCTAAACAGGCGGGGAAATCAGCGCTATAGGTATCAGCGGAGAAAAAACTCACACCACACTCGCCCAACTTTTTAGATAAGATTTCGGGATACTTCAGCGATTCACCGGCGCAATCGGAGAGGATCATATCCAATTTATGCTCACGTAAACGCGCCATCAGGCTTTCGTGGGTCGCCTCATAGCAAGCTAAATGCATAGAACTGTCATTGGGGACTACGGATAACAAGACACGGCTGACTAAGGCTTTAGACAAGGCATCGGCGATACCCACTTCGAAAAGCATGGCATCATCTTTTTGATAGTTAAGTAAATCGAGCATTTCATAGCTAAGACTAAACATCTTATCTGCGTAGCGAAATACCAACTCACCTAACTCAGTGGCTTCCAGTGTCCGCCCTACTCGCTTGAATAAACTGCCATTCAACCTGTCTTCTAGGGCACGAATTTGCCCTGTTATCGTTTGCGGCGTTAAACAGAGGGCTTCAGCCGCCTTAGCAACCGAGCCCTTTTTCTTAATCATCCAAAAATAATACAGGTGGTTGTAATTCAAGTGCAGCATGCTCATCCGTTTTGAATCGCCCCTCATACGCCCAAGGCGCAGAGGGATTATAAATCTATTGTTTTAAATCAGTTTATTGCAAACGCTGGCAATCAAGCAAGTTTGTGACTATGCCTTGTAATTGCTCCAAATCAGTCGCATTACCCAGACTTACCGCTTCAGTGACACCTGACACTAAAACATGACGTTCAGGGATACGTTCAGCGCAATAGGTCCGATTCGCCTCTTGGAAACGTTTACCGCCGCGATATTTAAGCGCCCTTGATTCATAACCATTGGTTTCTAATCTCGCCCCTAAGGAATCAGATTTAAACATCAGAGCGCCATCCACTATCCCTTCAAGATAGCTTTGGCAAGTCTGAGAGTTCGCATCCTGATTACAGGCCGCTATTTGTGATGCCGTTGCGGTTGTCGATAGACATAAGAGTGTTGCCATTCCCATTAATTTCAACTTTATCATAGTTATACTCCTTTATTAGGTAACACTTTTGATAACCAGAAATACCCGACTAACGCCGCCATAATCGAACCGATTAAGGTTCCGAGGCGCGCTAAGTCACCGTACATAGGATCTGCATGTTCAAAGGCTAACGACGCAATAAACATAGACATAGTAAAACCAATACCGCACATGGCCGCGACTGGGGCAATTTGCTTCCAACCTATGCCATCGGGTAACTGAGCCAATTTAAGTTTCACCGCAATATAGCTAAACACCATCACACCAATGGGCTTACCTAACATCAGGCCCAGTGCAATACCGACAGGTACCGGAGAAATTAACGTCTCCAAATTCATATTGCCGACATAAACACCCGCATTGGCGAAAGCGAACACAGGCAGAATGAAGAAGGTGCTCCAAGGGTGCAAACTGTGCTCTAAGCCTTCTGAAGGTGAGCTGCCATCCTTTGCCCGTAATGGAATGCAGAAAGCGATGATGACGCCAGCCAGAGTCGCATGCACTCCAGACTTCAGTACGGCGACCCAAAGGATCAATCCTAAGATGCCATAGGGTAAAAGTGAGGTAACGCCTTTGCGATTTAACCCAACCAAGCCCGCAATCGCTAAACTGGCAATCACTAAACTGATGGTTGATAGGTCGGTGCTGTAGAACAGCGCGATAATCACTATGACACCTAAGTCATCGATAATCGCTAAAGCAAGTAAGAAGACTTTCAGTGAAACGGGAACGCGGCTCCCAAGCAGCGCCATAATACCTAAAGCAAACGCAATATCCGTCGCGGCAGGAATCGCCCAGCCCGCTTGTGTGACCGGATCGCCATAGTTAAACAGTAAGTACACCCCAGCAGGGACTAACATGCCGCCAATGGCTGCAAAGGTAGGCAGAGAGGCTTGAGCGACACTCGATAAGGCGCCTTCGAGTAACTCACGTTTAACTTCTAAACCAATAAGCAAAAAGAATACGGCCATCAGGCCATCGTTGATCCACAGAATTAACGGCTTATGAATATCGAGCTCGCCAATTTTAACTTGTACATCAGTGCCTAAAAAGCCTTGATAAAGTCCAGATAAAGGGGAGTTGGCCATCAGCATAGCTAAGGCAACAGCAACCAATAATAGGATACCGCCAGCCGATTCTTGGCTCAGAAAATTTCTAATTGCTTTTTCCATCGTGCACTCCTAAAAATCATAATGAATTGAGTGTAGACGAATTGTAACAACAAATATAATCGTAAGTTTCGACCTAAAACCTCGGTTATTCCGAGGTATTGGTCGAAAAAATGCACGTTACACGGCGACAGGTGCTTTGATATGGGGATGTGGAGCGTAGTTTGTTAGCTCAAAATCATCGAATTGATAATCAAAAATTGATTCAGGTTTACGTAAAATCGTCATGGTTGGCAACGGCATTGGCTCACGGCTTAACTGCAATGCCGTTTGTTCCATATGGTTTGAATATAAATGGGTATCACCACCGGTCCACACAAAATCACCTAAGGCCAAGTCACATTGCTGGGCCACCATCATAGTTAACAAAGCATAACTGGCAATGTTAAATGGCAAACCTAAAAACACATCACAGCTGCGCTGATACAGCTGACAAGATAATTTGCCATCAGCCACATAAAACTGGAAAAACGCATGGCACGGCGCCAAGGCCATTTTATCCAGCTCGCCCACGTTCCACGCAGAAACGATAAGACGGCGAGAATCAGGCTGAGATTTTATCTGGGCAATAACTTGTGAAATCTGATCGATAGCATCGCCACTCTGGGTTGGCCAGCTACGCCACTGGGCACCATAAACCGGCCCTAAATCGCCATTTTCATCGGCCCATTCATCCCAAATACTGACCTTGTTTTCACGTAAATAGGCAACGTTAGTTTCACCCTTCAGGAACCACAGCAATTCGTGGATGATAGAGCGCATGTGGCATTTCTTGGTGCTTACCAAAGGAAAACCTTTGCTCAAATCGAAGCGCATTTGATAGCCAAATACTGAGCGAGTCCCCGTACCTGTGCGATCCGATTTATCCACACCTTCGGCTAAGATGTGCTTCATTAAGTCTAAATACTGTTTCATTGCTGCTTACCTTGCTTACGAAAAATCAAGTACAAACCGATTAACACCATAGGGATAGACAGTATCTGCCCCATGGTCATCAATCCCCAGTAGAGTCCCAACTGTGCATCGGGTTGTCTCACCGTTTCTACCATAATACGGAAAATACCGTAACCGACTAAGAACATACCAGAGACGGCACCAACTTTATCGGTACGTTTACTAAACCAGTAAAGTAAAAGAAATAACGCCACACCTTCAAGTGCAAATTGGTACAACTGGGAAGGATGGCGCGGTTCGGGGCCTCCAGTTGGAAACACCATGCCCCATGGGACGTCTGTGGTTCGGCCCCAGAGTTCACCATTAATAAAGTTACCAATTCGTCCTGCGCCTAAACCGATAGGCACAACAGGTGCCACCATATCGGCTACTGCAAAGAAGGTGCGCTTTTGTTTCCAGGCAATATAAATCATCGCCGCTATCACGCCCATCAAACCGCCGTGGAAGGACATGCCGCCTTCGGAGATTTTAAATAAATACATAGGGCTGGCGAGGAAATAATCGAAATGATAAAAAAGCACATAACCGACACGCCCGCCCAATATCACCCCAAGAAAACCATAAAAGAGTAAATCTGACACTTGCTCCCGCGACCACACTCCCTTGGAGCGGTCGGCTTGACGGTTCAACAACCACATTGCCGCGACAAATCCGACTAAATAGGTAAAACCATACCAACGCAGCGCAGGTTCAAAGGTTTGTCCAAACAGATTAAAGGGTCCAAATGATACGATCACGGGATCGATATTGGGGAAACTCAACGCCATAACACATCCATTAGCAGCCTCAAACAGAGGTAAACATAAAAACTAGGTCAGAATTAACTTAAGGCCGACACACAGAAGTAACAGTGCAAATATCTTTTTAAGTACCGATGTTGGCCAAGTGCTCGCCGCTTTTACGCCCACAGGCGCCATCAGGACAGAAGTGATCACTAAACCAAACAAGGCGGGTAAATAGATAAAACCTAAGGTACCGTAGGGCAACTCGGGCGCATTAAAGCCCGCGATGATATAGCCTAAACTGCCCGATAGGGAGATCAACAAACCCGTCGCCGCCGAAAACCCAACGGCGTAACGCATCTGCAAGCCAAAGAAGGTTAAAAACGGCACTAACAATACCCCGCCGCCTATGCCCATCAGTCCTGCGATCATCGCAACTAACGCGGCCACAACAAATAATATCGGCGCGCTGGGTAGCTCACGATTCGATTCAGCTTTAAAGGGATACGCCATCTGAATCGACATCAACACCACAAATATCGCAAAGCCCTGCTGCAAAGCGGCAGCGGAGATACGTTCGGCAATAAAACCTGAGGTTAATGCTCCAAGAATAATCCCAGGCAACATCGTCTTGAATAAATCCCAAGGAATATTTCCACGCTTATGGTGCGCTCGCGTCGATGAGATAGAAGTGAGAATAATGGCCGCCAGCGAAGTGGCAATCGCAATATGGGGTAACTGAGCAGAACTAATACCGACCGAGGGCAGAATATAGAGCAGTGCAGGCACTACAATCAAGCCGCCACCGATACCTAATAACCCTGCCATAAAGCCGACAAATGCGCCTAAAGCTAAGCAAATAAAAAACACCGACAACAAACTATCCACACGAGTACCTACAGCGTGATAAATTGAGGGCCTTAGCTTAAAGCAAAAGACGACATTAGTTAATTAAGAATTGTTGAGAGACCTTGCTGGTTTAAATATTCTTTAACTAGCTCGCGCACTTGAAAGCCGTTTGATAGGCTCAAGGCTTGAGCGAGCAATTGATCTAAATCGGCCCGTGCGACACGGCGCAATAGATAATTGATCCGCGCTAAACTGCCCTGATTCATACTCAATTGATCGTATCCCATAGCCACCAACAAAATGGCGCCCATAGGCTCGCCCGCTAACTCGCCACAAATACTGATATCGAGCTTATGATATCGACAATCTAAGTGAGCCTGATGCAAAGCCCGCAGTATTCCCGGATGATAACTGTCAAATAACGAGCTCACCCGCGGATTGTTTCGGTCAACCGCAAGCAAATACTGGGTTAAGTCATTACTGCCAACGGAGACAAAATCCACCCGTTTTGCCACATCATCCAATTGATACAACATAGCCGGTACTTCGAGCATAATGCCGATGCGTGGCATCACTATGTTGCTGTTTACATCGTTTTTAAGTTCGACATAAGCTTGCTGCAGATATTCTAAGGATTGATCGATTTCATCTAAGTTACTGACCATGGGCAGTAAAATACTTAATTGCTTACCATCGCCACCCGCCTGCAACATGGCCCGTAACTGCACCAAAAATAGCTCAGGATGATCCAGCGACAAACGGATCCCACGCCAACCGAGGAAAGGATTGTCTTCTTTAATCGGGAAATACGGCAAAGGTTTATCACCGCCAACATCCAAAGTGCGCATCACCACTGGTCGACCAGACGCCGCCGACAAGACCTGTTGATACACTTTGACTTGCTCAGATTCACTCGGGAAACGTTGTTGCAGCATAAAAGGAATTTCGGTGCGATACAGTCCAATCCCGTCGGCGCCTTCGGCAATTTCAGAGGCCACGCCGCTGAGTAAGCCCGCATTTAAATACAAACGAATACGTGAGCCATCTAAGGTAACAGAAGGCAGTGCTAATTCTTGAGCATACTGGCGTTGCAGCGCTTTTTGCGCCGAAATTAAGCTGCGATACTCACCAACAATCGCAGGGGAAGGCGACACCAATAGCTGGCCACGGCTGGCGTTCACCACTAAGAGTTTTTGATCAATATTGGCGGATAACAGTTGTTCTACACCGGTAATGGCCGGCACACCTAAGGCGCGGGCTAAAATAGCGGCATGGGAGTTTACGCCGCCAAGCTCAGTGACAATCCCCGCAAGTTTCTGCCTTGGGAACTCAGCCAGCATAGTCGCATCGGCTTCGCGGGTAATTAAAATGACAGGTTTATCGGGTTCAAGCTCTAAACGCTCTGGCTCAATCAGCTGGCGCAATACTTTTTGGCCTAAGTCGCGGATATCGCTTGCCCGCTCCTTAAGATAAGGATCTTCCATCGCCAAAAATTGCTGAATATAACGCAAGGACACTCGGCTTACCGCCGATTCAGCAGCCCAACCTAATTGCACCTCGCGGGCATACTCTCCGCCTAAACTGGCGTCATCAAGTAATAGCTGTAATGCATTGAAAATAGAGACGACTTCGTCATCTTGCTCGCGGTCAAACCGCTGAGACAAAGCGCCAATCGCTTCTTTACAACGCACCATAGCCGTCGTTAAGCGGCTGGACTCGTAGGTAATGTCGTCAGAGCGCACGTCGGGCTGCTCAAGGGGGATTTCTCCACCGAGTACAAAGGCATACGCAATGGCGATACCGTTTGACGCCGACGTACCTTGAAATAGAATTTGTTGATGATGGGAACTGACTTGGGCTTTTTGTTTTAAGC
Source organism: Shewanella septentrionalis (assembly GCF_025370265.1). Lineage (NCBI taxonomy): Bacteria > Pseudomonadati > Pseudomonadota > Gammaproteobacteria > Alteromonadales > Shewanellaceae > Shewanella > Shewanella septentrionalis. The sequence goes on from NZ_JAMTCC010000005.1 coordinate 129,556, forward strand.
CGCGCACCGCCATCGCTAACTGGGCGGCGAGCGTCATCAGGAAGGCTTCTTCGCCTTCACTAAATTGGCGCGCACTCGCCTGCTGAACCACTATCACCCCGACCACGGCTTTCTGGTAGATGATAGGTACGGCTAGAAAGGCGCGGTACTCTTCTTCGGCGACTTCAGGGAAAAGTTTGAATCTGGGATGAAGCCTTGCATCCGCTAGGTTAACGGCCTCTTCCCGCTGGGCTGCGAGTCCAACTAAACCTTCGGTCAGTGGCATACGTACCCGACCAACGGCGCTTTTTTCAAGACCGTCGGTTGCAGATAACACCAGTTCTTGCTCTTCTAGGATATAGATGGAGCAACATTGGGTTTCCATCGCCGCTTTAGTCGATGAGACTAAGACTTCTAATGCGGTTTCCAAACTGTGGGCAGATGCCACAGCCTGAGTAATATCCCTAAGCGTATTTAACACTGTTTTCAATCCTCTTTTGAAAATCAGCCCGTTGTTTTTTGCCTTCCCCGTTTCCTAGGTATTTCTAGGGTCTGGAATGACAATGCCGTTACCGCAAACTCTTTCATCACCTTACGATAAACATCACGCTTAAATGACACGACTTGCCGCACAGGATACCAATAACTTACCCAGCGCCAATCGTCAAATTCAGGATGCCCAGAGGAACTCAAATTAATCGCACTATCTTGGCTTTTCAGTTGTAACAGAAACCACTTTTGTTTTTGCCCAATGCACACAGGTTTACTGTCTTGCCTGACTAAACGCTTTGGCAAACGATAGCGTAACCAAGAACGGGTCGAGGTTAGGATATGCACGTGTTCGGGTCTTAGGCCCACTTCTTCATATAACTCACGGTACATTGCCTCTTCTGCTGTCTCGCCATCATCGACACCACCTTGAGGAAATTGCCATGAGTGTTGACCGAAGCGTCTGGCCCACATGACTTGGCCATATCTGTTACAAATTATAATGCCCACATTTGCGCGAAAGCCGTCGCTATCAATCACATGGACTCCAAATCACATTAAATTTTAATAAACTGATTGTTTCATAAAGCTAGTCTCTCAGCAAACCTCTATTTCACCCTAGGTCTTGGATAAAATCACACTTAAAAGACATTTATCAACAAAGCTAGGGGATGAAATGCGGGGATATCCACATTTTCTGTGGATATCTCTGTTTGAAACTCAGGTAAACTTGTTATAACGCTCAAAAAACATCTATTTAGCGTCATTTGATTAATTTAGAGTTAAAACTTTATCTAAAACAAATTCAATAACTTGAATGATAACTATAATTTATTAATGGCAAAAAAAGCAATAAAGCTCATTATTTGACCAGCCAGGGCTATTTCTATGGTTCTCACGATATTACTCAACTTTATACACAAATAGTGTCCACAACTGTCCACAAAAGCCGGAATAAATGCCCCTTATTCGCATTGACTTGGGGTTTTTATTAGGTTAAGGGACGCATTTTACTGAGTTATCCATAATATCTGTGGATAAGTATGTGGGGAACGCAAGGGAAAGCAGAGAGTAACTTTGAACACTTTTTTGCAAAACGGGGGGTAACTCGGATATAAAATTTAAAATCAGTTACTTAGAATAAAAATATTCGGTACAAGTTTACTCAAATTGCGGAGTTCATTTTTTAACCGCCATTGCTAAGCGGTTATTTTTAAGTAAAATCCAGCCATGAATCGAATAATTCCCCCCGAAAATCTCCCTGAGCTACTCGAACGCGCCCATATGATGGCTGGCGTGAGTTTGGCGCAAATTGCAGCCCAAAGAGGCCTAAGTGTCCCCAAGGATCTTAAGCGGGATAAAGGCTGGGTCGGCCAATTAATCGAAATGGAACTGGGCGCGACGGCAGGCTCTAAACCTGAGCAAGATTTTCTGCACTTAGGTGTTGAGCTTAAAACTATCCCCATCGATTCACAGGGGCGACCATTGGAGACCACTTATGTCTGCGTGGCGCCGCTGTCGAATATCCAAGGGTTAACCTGGCAAAACAGCTTAGTCTGCCATAAGTTACAGCGCGTCCTTTGGGTACCCGTTGAAGGTGAGAGGCATATTCCTGTGGGAGAGCGCCGTATTGGCACCCCGATATTGTGGGAGCCTGATCCACAGGAGTTGCAATTACTGCAACAGGATTGGGAAGAGATCATGGAGCTTATCGCCCTAGGCAAAGTCGAAAAACTCACCGCACGCCACGGCGAAGTACTGCAATTACGTCCCAAAGCCGCCAACAGTAAAGCATTAACGCAAAGCATTGCCGAAGATGGCAGCCTCAAAATGACCAACCCTAGGGGCTTTTATTTAAAGACCAGTTTCACCGCCATGATACTTAATAAGGTTTTTGGTTAATATTTAGTGACGATATAGACTTAGATTGATCCAGATCACAAATTTCACTGGCACTAAGGTGACTCTTTTCTATAAACTACGGCATTCTGAAATCACCGCCGTATTCGGATACCCATCACGCAGTGAGAGCACGTAGACAAGCGAAAAAACTCCTTTTTGCGATTTTAGCTTGGGCGATTGCCATGGCTGCATTCGTGTTTTTTCGATATGCCCAATCACCAGAACTGCCCCAATGGGCGGTAGGTTCGGCCGATCTCGCGACACTTGCTATCTATATGGGGATAATTTTTGGCAGCCTGCATTGGATGTCGAACGTTATTGCTGATTTCAGTGCTATCAATCGCCTCCCCTATGTGTTTTCTGTCATCTTTAAAGGCTTGTTTTTATTACTGGGAGCGACAACATTAGCTTACATGACCCAATTTTTGAATATGTGGGCCATCGAAAATCACATGTCGACCCTAAGACAAATGCTGACGGCGCACATTCTCTACAGTCCTTCATTCCAAGCATTGATCGTCTATCTGGTGGTCGTGCGAGTCAGTTTAGCCTTCGTCGAGCAAATGGCGCTGTTAGTCGGCCCACGTATTCTGCTCAACATTGGCCTCGGTAAATACCACAAGCCAAGGTACGAGCAGCGATTATTCCTTTACTTAGACATGGTCGCCTCGACCACACACGCCGAATCACTTGGGGATTACCGTTTTAGTCGCTTGATCCAAGATAGCTTTAGTTTGCTGTCTGATACTGTGACCAACAACGAAGCCGAGATTTATCGCTATATGGGCGATGCCGTGTTGATCCACTGGCCTTTAGAAGAAGGGATAGTCCACGACCGCTGCATGAATATCTATTTTGAATTTAGTCAGCAGCTTAATTGGCAAAGACGTTACTTTGAAGAACACTATGGCTTTGTGCCTAAGTTTAAAGCTGCGGCCCATTGTGGCCAAGTCGTAGCAGCGGTTGTTGGCGTGCAGAAACAGGAGATTAGTTTCTTTAGTGATGTGCTCAATACCCTAGCGAGACTGCAAGATCAGTGTAATCCCTTGGGGCAACGCATGTTGATCTCGGGCGCACTCGCGGGACGTTTAGATAATCCCAACACGCAATATCACCTATCGAATCTAGGCCCAGTCAAACTCAAAGGGAAACAACACTCCATCGAAGTGTTTGGCGTTTCCCCACTCTAATTTCTCATCATATTTAAGCGTTGAATTGCAGTAACACTTTTTGCTGTGACACTTTGTGCTGTTGCAGCGAGCTTATTGTGCTTCTTTGGTTAATAACTTTTGGATCATTAAACCTAAGGTACGGAAGGTTAAGATCCGGCTGGTCGTTTGACGCCAGACAAGGCCGATATCACGGTAAGGCGCTTCACCCGGCGGCGTCATCACCACCAAATCAGTGTCATTCAAAATACCCGCATCGATTGCCATTTGCGGCAGGAATGTGGTGCCCAGCTTACTGTTCACCATCTGCACTAAGGTATGCAAACTGGTGGCAGCAAACGGATTCACTTTCGCGCTATCCCCAAGCTGACAGGCAGTGATGGCATGCCCCGTAATGCAATGCTCGCTTTGCAGCAGGAAAATACTCTCGTCTGGTAAGGCTTGGTAATCGATCGGCTGATGGATTTCTCCGGCTAAATCCTTATGGATCACCATTTTGAATGGATCTTTACCCACTTTCATACTGTGATAACCGCTGGTATCCACAGGCAAAGCAAGGATCAATAAATCCAACTCGCCCTTACCTAAGGCATCCAGCAAACGCTCAGTGGTATCTTCTTTCAGTAATAAACTCATCGCTGGATAAGATTGCTGGCATTGACGAATAACACGGCTCAATAGGAAAGGCGCAATCGTAGGAATACACCCTAAACGAATATCGCCTGTCATCGGCTCGCCTTGGTTTTTCACCAATTCAACCAAATCATCCACATCGGTGAGAATTTTACGGGCGCGCTGCACCACTTCTTCACCAATAGCGGTAAACATAAACGACTTATGGTCTCGCTCAATCAACTGATGCCCTAACTGCTCTTCTAAGTTTTGGATCCCACTCGAAAGCGTCGATTGGCTGACAAAACACACCTTAGCCGCGCGGTTAAAATTCTGCTCTTGATGGAGATTCACCAAATAGAATAAGTTTTTTAAGCTAGGTAAACTTTTCATTTTCTCGATTGCCATTAAGGTTATGAATTAAGAAATTAAATCTACTCTAGCATAACTGAAAGCCAATAACGCGGCATTAGATTTCAAGAGTGTGAGCCGAATCGACATTCAACCGATTAGCTGTAAAACTTAAGTGGGAGTAACAAACAAAGAGGAGAAAAGCACTCGCGGGGAAACGTAAAAGGCAACAAACTCAGCCGTCAAACTAACGCAATATCTAACGCAATCATTCACTCAATTGGGCGCAACAACAGACGTTATTGCTGCGCCTTAGCGTATCAATATCTTATGCTTTAGCTTGGAGGAACAACTTTAACTGTTGTAGATCCGCACTCGCATGTTCGACGATCTCAGCAACCCAAGCGCCGTGTTCAGCATCCCATCTTGGCTCTTCACCGTGTTGTAATAACTGGGCGATTTGCTGAATGCGTTTTAAACCTACCGAACCTGCGGCACCTTTAAATTTATGCGCTTCTGAACATAAGGTATCTCTATCTGCAGCGTCGTTAGCCTTCACTAGATTTCCTACATATTCAGGCATTAACTGCTCAAATAACACCACACTCTTAAGTAAAGTACCGGCACCAATGGCGCTACAGTACTGTTCGAGAGTATTGAGATCTAGGATTACTTCTAATTCAACTGTGGCCATGAGGCCTCCCTTAAGTGGTCCAATGCTTAAAACGAATTTATCACATGATACCCACTAAAATTGTCTGTGCAACTTATAGCGATATCCATGGTCAAATTCAGATTAAAATTAACAAAAAACAAACTAATAGTCGTAAGTAAACACTTACAAAATAATAGCGACGACATAGCATTTAAGGAGGAAATGTATCCCACTAACTTACCTCTATCGTTGCGCTAATACGTGCCCTTGTCCACCATAAAGCTGTAAATTATCCACAATTGCCACCAATCCATCCCATCGATAGGCACACCAATCTGGTGCTAATAGCATAGGTTTTTTCGCATAAGCGGTGACGCGGTGGAAAATCACTTCCGCGGGTGTATGGCGGATCATCTCGCCGACACTGCGAGCATAATCTTCAAGACTCAGTAAAGGTAAGCGCCCACTTCGCCACGCCTTGGCCATAGTGCTGCCTTCGACGACATGCAAAGGATGCAGCTTCAAGCCATCAACACCCTGCTGTAATACCGCGGCTAAGGTCGCCATATAATCGCTATGGGTTTCATCGGGTAAGCCAAGAATAAGATGAGTGCAAACCTTAAGACCGCGAGCTCTCGCCCTCGACACTGTGTCACAATAACAGGCGAAATCATGGCCGCGATTGATCTTGCACAGCGTTTCATCTTTAGCGGTTTGCAACCCAAGTTCTAACCACACATCAACACCGTTTGCCTGATAACTTGCCAGTAAATCCAGTACATTATCTGGCACACAATCGGGGCGAGTTCCTACACACAAACCCACTATCTCGCCATCTTTAACGGCTTCATCGTACTTAGCCATTAACACCTGATACTCATCATAAGTGCTAGTGTAAGCCTGAAAATACGCTATAAATTTATCTGCTTGCGCCTGAGGTTTCGCCTCACGATAACGACTCTTACCCTGTTCGAGCTGCTCGGTAATACTCAGCACATCAGCAGCTTGGTGGCTAAATGAGGCCACATTGCAGAAAGTACAACCTCCACGCCCCAAGGTGCCATCACGGTTGGGGCAAGTAAACTTGGCATCTATGGTGAGTTTTCGCAGTCGCGTACCATATCGCGCCTTGCAAACGGCACCAAAGGTGTTCACATATGCATCAAGCCCCATCAGAGCACCCACCAAATTTCATATCGCTTCATTTAGAATAACCAAGATAAAATCACAAATAGAAAAGAAAATACGTGAACAAATAGAAGAAAAAGCTTAGTGTAAACAAGGTAGCGAGAGGTTTCTTGGCGCTACATCAAATTCCCGCCTGACCCATACCCTTATTGTCAGAAATGTGCGCATCCTCAAATTAACGCGCTTACCATTGAGATATCGCTCACATCAAAATGAATAATAATTCAACAATTTTAATTTTTTATTTATTTACTGTGTTTGCAATAAAAATCACTATTTCTAAATCAAAAACAATCCCGCTAACATGTTACACTTTAGTAAACCCATAGTTTCCTCATTTTTAAAATTCTTTTTATTCATAATGTTATACAGCACTTTTTACTGTTGACGTTAACGTAAAGCAATTATGATTTGTGTATGAAACATGAATTAATACCCATGTTTTATGCAAATTTTTGGTTTGACCTTTATTGAATCTCAGGCTAATTTGGGTGGTTCGGGTGCATATCTATAGAAAGTCTTTACATTTTCTCCCCGAGTAGTAATCAGTTGAGGTCTAGGGAGGTTTTTGTATGAGCTTATATCATCCCAGTTTTGAGCGGGACAATTGTGGTTTTGGGTTGATAGCACAGATGGATGGCGAAGCCAGCCACCGTATAGTGCGCACGGCAATCCATGGTCTAGATCGCATGAAGCACCGCGGTGGCATTGCCTCCGACGGTCGCACTGGCGACGGCTGTGGTTTATTAATGCAATTGCCAGTGCAATTTTTTGAAGCGATTGCCGCGGAAAATGATTGGCATTTGAGCCGTAAATTTGCCGTAGGTATGCTGTTTTTAAGTCAAGATGATGAACTGGCCGAACAAGCCAAGTTTATTCTTGAGCGCGAACTCGAGCGTGAAACCTTAAGTATTGCAGGCTGGCGCAAAGTGCCGGTCAATCCCGATGTATTAGGTGAAATTGGCAAGGCTAGCCTGCCACAAATTTACCAAGTGCTGATCAACGCCCCCATTGGCTGGCGTGAAAAAGACTTGGAACGCCGCCTTTATATGGCGCGTCGCCGCTTAGAGCAGCAAATCACCGACGACAAAGACTTCTATGTCGCGAGTTTGTCTGGCCAAGTTATCGTCTATAAAGGCTTGATGATGCCTGTAGACTTGCCCGCGTTTTATCCCGATCTCGCGGACATTCGCTTAAAAAGCTCTATCTGCCTATTCCATCAACGTTTCTCAACGAATACTTCTCCTAAATGGCCATTAGCTCAGCCGTTTAGATATTTAGCCCATAACGGCGAAATCAATACGATTACGGGTAACCGTCAATGGGCCCGCGCCCGTGCCTATAAGTTTAATTCACCGCTACTGCCTGATTTGCAGCAGGCCGCTCCCTTTGTGAATGAAACAGGCTCAGATTCTTCTTCCTTAGATAACATGCTGGAAATGCTGTTATCCGGTGGCATGGACTTATACCGTGCCATGCGTCTATTGATCCCGCCTGCTTGGCAAAGTAATCCAGAAATGGATGACGAACTAAAAGCCTTCTACGACTTTAACTCCATGCACATGGAGCCTTGGGATGGTCCGGCAGGTATTGTGATGACCAACGGTCGCCATGCCGCCTGCGCCGTTGACCGTAATGGTCTGCGTCCATCACGTTATGTGATCACAAAAGATCGTATTTTGACCTTGGCCTCCGAAGTCGGCATTTGGGATTACGCCGCCGATGAAGTGATTGAAAAAGGCAGAGTTGGGCCCGGTGAGCTGCTGGTACTCGATACCTTGAACGGCCGCCTGTACCAATCCTTTGAAATTGATAACGACTTGAAACGTCGCCACCCTTACAAAGAGTGGATGGCGAAGAACAGCCGTACTTTAACGCCAGCGGAAGATTTAGCCTCTGAACAACATGGTGCCAGCGAGTTAAGCCCTGAGCTTTTGTTGCAATACCAAAAACAATTTGGCTATACCCGTGAAGAATTAGAGCAAGTCATTTGGGTACTGGCAAAACAAGGTGAAGAAGCCACAGGTTCTATGGGCGACGATACGCCTATGGCGGTGTTGTCGAAAAAGTCACGTTCACTGTATGACTATTTTAGGCAAAAATTTGCTCAAGTGACTAACCCACCCATAGACCCATTACGTGAAAAACACGTTATGTCGTTGACCACTTGTATTGGTCGTGAGCAGAACCTCTTTAATGAAACGACCGGTAATGCCTACCGCGTCATGTTCAACTCCCCCATCTTATTGTTCAGTGATTTTAATCAGTTACTGGGATTAGATAGCACTTACTACCGCGCCAACATTGTGGATTTGAATTACGAGCCACAAGAAGGGTTAGAAAGCGCCATTCGCCGCATCACTGCCGAAGCCGAGCGTTTAGCCCGCAGCGGTACGACTTTGCTTATCCTCTCGGATCGCGCGATAGGTAAAACAGCGCAAGTGATCCCTGCGGCCATGGCGGTCGGTTCTGTGCAACAAATGCTGGTGAATAAGAGCCTGCGCTGCGACACCAACATCATAGTTGAAACCGCATCGGCACGAGATCCACATCACTTTGCCGTATTACTTGGCTTTGGTGCCACCGCGATTTATCCATACTTAGTGTATGAATCAATCTCTGAACTGGCAAAACGTCACCAGTTAACAGACACAACAGCACTGATGCTGAACTTCCGTTACGGCATCGAAAAAGGTTTGCGTAAGATCATGTCCAAAATGGGCATCAGTACTGTCGGCTCCTATCGTTGTAGCCAACAGTTTGAAGCTATCGGTATTGCCAGTGATGTAATTGAACTGTGCTTTAAAGGCGTGATCAGCCGTATCGAAGGCGTCAGTTTTGCTGAAATAGCCCAAGACCAAGCGATTCTGCACAAAGCCGCCTACCGTGCCCATGTGCCATTGCCGCAAGGTGGCCTGCTGAAATACGTTGAAGGGGGTGAGTATCACTGCTTCAACCCTGATGTGGTCAACACTTTGCAGGCGTCATTAATTGACAAAAACTTCGCAACCTATAAAAAGTTTGCCGACCTCGTCGACAATCGTCCGGTGGCCACGCTACGTGACTTAATCGGTATCAAGGGTGCACAAGCATCGATTGATGTCGCTAACGTCGAAGGCGCAGCGGGCTTGTATCAACGCTTTGACAGCGCAGCCATGAGTATCGGCGCCCTCAGCCCCGAAGCCCATGAAGCGCTGGCTATTGCAATGAACCGCTTAGGCGGCCGCTCGAACTCAGGTGAAGGTGGTGAAGATGCTCGCCGCTTTAATACTGAACGCAACTCTGCAATTAAACAGATTGCCTCGGCACGCTTTGGCGTTACGGCGCATTACTTAGTCAATGCCGATGTGTTGCAGATTAAAGTCGCCCAAGGAGCAAAACCCGGTGAAGGTGGTCAGTTACCCGGCCATAAAGTGAGTGTTGAAATCGCCGGACTGCGTCATGCGCGCCCAGGTGTGACATTGATTTCACCGCCGCCGCACCACGATATTTACTCTATCGAAGATTTAGCCCAGCTGATTTTCGACTTGAAGCAAATCAACACGAAAGCGCTGATTTCAGTCAAACTTGTGTCAGAACCCGGTGTGGGCACTATCGCCACCGGTGTGGCCAAAGCCTATGCGGACATGATCACGATTTCAGGGTATGACGGCGGCACAGGTGCTAGCCCAATTACCTCAGTGAAATATGCGGGCAGTCCATGGGAGCTAGGGTTAGCCGAAGTGCATCAATCGCTCGTGGAAAACGGTCTACGCCATAAAATTCGCCTGCAGGTCGATGGCGGCTTAAAAACGGGTACCGATGTGATTAAAGCCGCGTTATTAGGCGCCGAAAGCTTTGGTTTTGGTACTGTGCCTATGATCGCCCTAGGTTGTAAATACCTGCGTATTTGCCACTTGAACAACTGTGCGACAGGCGTAGCAACGCAAGATAAAAACCTGCGTGACAACCATTACCATGGTCTGCCAGAGCGAGTGATGACTTACTTTGAGTTTGTCGCCGAGGAAGTCCGTGAATGGATGGCGACCTTAGGGGTGAGCAAGTTTGAAGACTTAGTCGGTCGCAGCGAATGGTTATATGCCCTCGAAGGCCAAACCGCTAAGCAACAAGGTTTAGATCTGTCACCGATTTTGTATCAACCCAAAGTGCCGGCAACCTCGTCACGCACTTGGCAAGAAACCAATCCACCAGCGGATTTAGGGTTGCTTAACCAACATTTATTAAACGAGTGCCAAAGCGCCGTCGATAAGGGCGAGTGTTTCGATGCCGCTTACAGCATCAACAACACCGACCGCTCCGTTGGCGCGACCTTGTCAGGCTATATCGCGAGCACGCTCGGCGTGAAAGGCACCATAGCGCCGGTCAAACTGAGCTTTAACGGCAGTGCCGGCCAAAGCTTTGGCGTGTGGAACAGCCCAGGCCTGGAGTTAAAACTCTGCGGCGATGCCAACGACTATGTAGGTAAAGGTATGTCTGGCGGCCAAATAGTGATTTATCCGCCTATTGGCAGCCCGTTCCAGAGTGAACGCAGCGCCATTGTCGGTAACACCTGCCTTTACGGCGCGACAGGCGGCAAGTTCTTCGCCGCGGGTCAAGCGGGCGAGCGTTTTGCGGTCCGTAACTCAGGGGCGATTGCTGTGGTCGAAGGACTCGGTGATAACGGCTGTGAATACATGACCAGCGGCATAGTGGTTGTCCTTGGTAAAACAGGGGTGAACTTCGGCGCAGGTATGACAGGCGGCTTTGCCTATGTGTTCGATCAATTTGGCCGTTTCAATCGCCGTGTGAACACTGAGCTTGTCGATACTCAAAAACTCGAATCACCCATTCATCAACAACATTTGAAAGGTCTGATTGAAGCCCACGTGGCCGAAACGGGCAGCGAACATGCCAAGATGATCTTAAGTGATTTTGGTAACTGGCTAGATTGCTTCGTATTAGTGAAACCTAAAAATATTGCCGTGGCCGATCTGCTCAAGTTAGAGAAATCGAGCCCAGAATTAGTTGTAAAAGCGGGGTAATGGCGCATGAGTAACGATTTTCAATTTATTGAAGTGGGTCGCAAAGACCCCACCAAACACCCTGCGGCTAAACGTGCGACTCAGTTTATTGAGATTTATCAGCCTTTTGCTCAGCCTGAAGTGGCACAGCAAGCGGATCGCTGTTTAGATTGCGGCAATCCATATTGTGAGTGGAAGTGCCCACTACACAATTATATTCCTAACTGGCTCAAGCTAGCGGAGCAAGGTCGCATCATGGAAGCGGCAGATTTAGTGCATGAGACCAACACGCTACCCGAAATCTGCGGCCGTGTTTGCCCACAGGACAGACTCTGCGAAGGCGCTTGTACTCTGAACGACGACTTTGGCGCTGTCACTATCGGTAATGTCGAAAAATACATTACCGACACAGCGATCGCCCAAGGCTGGCGCCCCGATATGAGCAAGGTCACACCACGCCCTGAACGAGTGGCGATTGTCGGTGCGGGTCCTGCGGGTTTAGGCTGCGCGGATATTCTGTCTCGCAACGGTGTTAAAGCCGTAGTCTTTGATAAATATCCACAAATTGGTGGCCTACTCACCTACGGTATTCCGTCTTTTAAACTCGACAAGGCCGTCATGGCGACCCGTCGCAGTGTATTAGAAGGCATGGGCATTGAGTTCAAACTCGGGGTTACTGTCGGTAAAGACATCCCATTTACTAAACTGCTCGAAGAATACGATGCCGTCTTCCTCGGTATGGGCACCTACACCGCGATGAAAGCGGGCCTTGAGGGCGAAGATGCCCAAGGCGTATACCAAGCCCTGCCCTATTTGATTGGTAACACCCATCATTTAATGGGCACGCAAGATGCGCAAACGCCCTACCTGAACCTTGAAGGTAAACGTGTGGTGGTATTAGGCGGTGGTGATACTGCGATGGATTGCGTGCGCACAGCCGTTAGACAAGGTGCCAGCAGCGTAGTCTGTGCTTACCGCCGTGATGAGGCCAACATGCCGGGTTCACGCCGCGAAGTGCAAAATGCGCGGGAGGAAGGCGTTAATTTCCTGTTTAACCGTCAACCTGTGGCGATTAAAACCCAAGATGGCAAAGTAGTCGGCATTGAATGCGTCGAAACCGCCATGGGTAAAGCCGATGCCAGCGGTCGTCAACGGGCCGAAGCGATTGCGGGTAGCGAACAGTTGCTCGAAGCCGATGCGATAATTATTGCCTTTGGTTTCCAGCCTAGCCCAGCACCTTGGTTTGCCGACCATGGCATCGAGCTCGATCAATGGGGCCGAGTTAAAGCGAGTAAGTTAGACGAAAATCCATTCCAAACCACAAACCCGAAAGTGTTTGCCGGTGGTGATATGGTGCGCGGTTCTGACTTAGTCGTGACAGCCATTGCAGAAGGTCGCGATGCCGCCCAAGGTATTCTTAACTACTTAGACTAAGTGCTATAGCTTAAACGCCAATGTGTTTGTTCTGTCGCTAAAAAACTGTTTTACCGCTGTCATTTAACAAGCACTGCAATGGCTGGACTTAGGCAAACAAGTCCAGCCATTTGTTTGTGATTTGTCGCCATCGGTTGATGGAAAAATAGATAAGTAAAATAGACAGATGAAATAAATAGATAAAAGTGCACCTCTTAGGAGTGCACTTTTTTCTTTAACCCTTCCCGCTTTTTACCCTGCCATTATCAAGCAATCCCAATCTCACCATAACGACAGCACAAAACTGTGTGGTATATTAGCCATCATTCTCGTGTCCCACTCTTAAGTGTTGAATCAAAAAGGTCTCCCATGAAAATTGGAATTATTGGCGCAATGGAGCCAGAAGTCGCTCACCTGATCGCCGCCATGACAAATGCGACATCGCAAACTATTGCTGGTATTGAATTTATTGCTGGCACTCTTGCGGGTAAAGACGTTGTCGTAACTCGCTCTGGCATAGGTAAAGTGGCCGCAAGTATTGCGACCACACTGCTCATCGAAAAATATGCGCCGGATGCCGTGATCAACACAGGTTCTGCCGGTGGTTTTGTCGATACGCTGGCCATTGGCGATATCGTGATTTCTTCTGAAGTGCGTCACCACGATGTGGATGTCACCGCCTTTGGCTACGAAATTGGCCAAATGGCGCAGCAACCTGCTGCGTTTATCCCAGCCGCTCATTTAGTTGAAGCCGCCAACAAGGCCATTGCTCAACTAGGCGAAGTCAAAGCGATTGAAGGGTTGATCTGTACTGGTGATAGCTTTATTTGCGATCCTGTTCGCACCCAAGCCATGTTGAAAAACTTCCCAACGATGGCCGCCTGTGAAATGGAAGGCGCGGCAATCGCTCAAGTTTGTCATCAATTTGGTGTGCCATTTGTGGTGATCCGCTCTTTATCGGATAACGCCAACAATGACTCACCAGTCGATTTTGATTCTTATATTGTCAAAGCGGGTTACCACTCAGCGCTGATGGTGATGCTGCTACTTGAGCAACTGAATCCTGACTCAGTAAAATAATCACTTAAGCGGAAAGTACCGAATGCACACCTCTTTTTATCAACAACTTGTCGAGATAGATGGCGCTTTGTTTGAAGGCTTTTTGGTACTTTTTTTTGCTTTGTTATTGGCGCGGTTAGCGCCATTGCCACGGGAAATGCAGCCGCTTATTTGGTTTAGCCATTTAGCCAAGCAACTCGCAGCCAAAGTGAATCGCCCTGAACGATCTCCAAGCCAACAAGCCACAGCAGGCTTTTTAGCTATGTTGCTGTTACTGTTCCCGTTTTGGGCCATTATCACCTTTTTGCTCGAACTGGCCGCCTTTCCATGGTTTTTCGAATTTTTAGTGCTTTATCTGTGTTTAACCGATGCAGGGTTTAGCCAAGTTGCCGATGAAATCGCTAAGGCCTTAAAACGTGGAGACAATGCCAGCGCAAAAAAGCTGTTACAGCCTTGGGTGCTGCGCGATACCGATAGTTTGTCGGAAATCGGCCTAGCCAAAGCCACCATAGAAAAACTCGCCACAGCGCCTATTTACGGCACAGCATTGACCATTTTCTTTTTCGCTATCGCCGGAGCACCGCTAGTGCTGGCGGTGCGAATGCTCAAACAACTCGAATTAAGCTGGCCGCCCATTCAGCCTAAGTATCAACATTTTTGCAGTACTGTGAATGGCGTATCGACCATATTACTAGCGATCCCCGCTTGGCTGTGGAGTCTATCAATTGCCATTCAAGGCGGCCCTAAGGCATTCGCTAAGCTATTTCGTACGCCAAAAAATCATCCCGCGATTCGAGGCTATATCCTCAGTGTGAATCTGGTGGCGAGTATTTTACGCATCGAACTCGGTGGACCTCAAAAGTTTAATGGCGTGCGTATCAATGTGGACAAACTAGGTTATGGTCCGCAGCCGACCAGTGATGCCATCGCCCCTGCAATCAAGCTGACATCACGCGCCTGTGCCATCTGGTTTAGCTTTATCATTATCCTGCCCTTGTTATGGGCAGGTTTACGTTGGTTACATAGCCTGTGATATGATGCCGCATTATCTCAACGTGAAGTTAAAGGCTGACTATCTTGCTCGAAAACATGCATGTTTCATTAACAACCCCTGCGTTGTTATTTCCTGCTATCTCATTGTTACTACTTGCTTATACCAATCGATTTTTTGCCCTCGCGGCATTAATCCGAAACTTGAGCAGTGGTGAAAAACCCGTACATAAAGATCAAATCAAAAACCTGAGCCAGCGCATTACCATTATTCGTCGTATGCAAGAAGCGGGCGTATCGAGCTTTGCCCTGTGCGTACTGTGCATGATTTTCATCTATGTTGGCTTTAATAAAACCGGCTCAGTGATCTTCGGCGCTAGCCTGCTACTGCTGCTCTATTCACTGATTTTATCTGTGATTGAAATCCGCATCTCTGTTGACGCATTAAATATCCATATCAAAGAGATGAGTAAATGAGCCAGTGGATCTACTTTTTTGATTTATGGGGTACCGCTGTATTTGCGCTATCTGGCGCACTCGCCGCAGGGCGTCATAGAATGGACCCCTTTGGCGTCATAGTGCTCGCCTCGGTCACCGCTGTGGGCGGCGGCAGTATTCGGGATGCCTTAATTGGCGCAACACCTGTGTTTTGGATCCGCGATCCCAATTACATCATAGTGATTCTCGCAACTGTGCTCGCCTGTTTGCTGTTAGTGCGTCGGCCTCGTAAGGTGCCTGAATATATTTTGCCGGTCGCCGATGCCTTTGGATTAGCCTTGTTTACTGTGATTGGTGCCGAAAAAGCCCTCAATATGGGCTTGAGTGGCATGATTGCCGTGGTTATGGGCTTGATCACAGGCGTGGGAGGAGGCATTATTCGAGACTTACTGTGCAGACAAGTTCCTATGGTGTTACGTACAGAAGTCTATGCCACAGCTTCAATCATTGGTGGTATCGGCTATACCGTGAGTTTAGCCTACGGTATGGGCGAGAAAACGGCGCTGTTTCTGGCGATGACCAGTGCCCTATTTATCCGCTTAAGCGCCATCAAGTGGCATCTGTCGTTACCGGCCTTTGATCTCAAAACCAAGAGGGAATAGTTTGCGAATATTGTGTCTTATTTTGTGCCTCATTTTTGTTCCAGCCCTCAATCCTGCAGCGGCGCAAGCCAACTCAGGTGAAATGCCGCAAGAACAGCTGTTAGCCGTAAAGTATATGAATGCACTAACCGAACACGACTATAAGACACTACGAAAATTCTATAACCGCGACAGTATCTTCTTCGACAAAACCGCTAACCGTAAATACACCGGCGGCCGCTTCATCATCGACTTTCTCGAGCGCGCCCATGAGGGCGTACTCGAGTACGACTTCAACATAGAACATATGTATAACGCTGGCTCTTTGGTAGTAATGATAGGTAACTATCACTTCAAAGGGCCGGGCGAGCAATTCGGCAAACCTGGCAAAATCATCGACATCGCTATTCCTGGCGTCACTAGCCTTAAACTCGATATGCTCAACCATAGGGTGACTGAGCATGTGGATCTTATCGATTACCAGACCATGTCTGATCAATTAGCGATGCAGTAGTCACAAAATTTCCCCGTCTTTGAAACTTGATCCCTAAAAACGGGTCGAAACTAACAATGAGTCAATACCACTGCGTATTTCACCTTAGCTAGGTTGACTGAGTCGTTTCGTTTCAATGAGGTTTGTATGAAGTTTTTTGGATTGATAGCCCTACTCGCCCTTAATGGCTTAATGCTGGCACCCAAAGCACAGGCCTTACAGCCCATTATCGTATCCTACGCCGTTCAGCCCGTCAGTCATTTTAATCAGCAGCTGCGTGTCGCTCAGGCGCAACATCAACCTTGGTCGGAAGACCCAAGTCAGATCAGCAGCCAATACGCAGGCAACAAATTTACCTTAGTGCGGACCCAAACCAATAAAGACAGCATTTTGACCTATCAGGTGAGCGAGCTCTCCAAGCAACATCCACAAATGCTGTTGATTATTTCCTTAAAGCAGAATGCAAAACAATGGCAGGTAAGTTCGGCGCAACTGGCGTGGAAATGCAGCGATGGGCAACACTTTGGCACAGACAGATGTAATATCGCCGAGCATGAAGCCAACACAGCGCCTTAATCTGCAGGGGGAAACAGATTTAAAAAAAAGAGCGCCCTAAGGCGCTCTTTTTGTTCGATTAACGACTTTTCATTTAACAGACAATGGCTTAAACCAAAGTCACTTTGGCAAACTTACGTTTACCGACTTGGAATACCGCAACAGTACCAGCAGACAAAGTCATACGGCTATCGTCTAGCTTTTCGCCGTCCATCTTCACCGCGCCTTGCTTGATCATCCGCATCGCTTCTGAAGTCGATGCTACTAAATCAGCATCTTTCAACAGATTTGCAATCGCAATACCTTCACCCGCCACTAACTCGATTTCTTCGATATCGTCAGGGATCATGCCCTTAGCACGGTCAACAAAAGCTTGATGCGCGCTTTCTGCAGACGCTTCATCGTGGAAACGTGAGATGATTTCCTTCGCCAAGGCAATTTTAATGTCGCGTGGGTTAGACCCATTTGCCACATCTTGCTTAAACTGCTCAATTTCAGCCAGTGGGCGGAATGACAACAGCTCAAAGTAGCGCCACATTAAATCGTCCGAAATCGACATCAGCTTGCCAAACATTTCATTAGCAGGTTCGCTCACGCCAATATAGTTGTGTGCCGATTTAGACATTTTCTTCACGCCGTCTAAACCTTCGAGCAGCGGCATCATGATCACAGCTTGTGGCTTTTGGCCTTCCGCTTTTTGCAGTTCACGGCCCATTAACAGGTTGAACTTTTGATCTGTACCACCCAGCTCAACATCGGCCTGCAGCGCAACTGAGTCGTAACCTTGCAGCAGCGGATACATAAACTCATGAATCGCAATAGATTGACCCGAGGCATAGCGCTTCTTAAAGTCATCGCGCTCCATCATACGAGCCACAGTTTGCTTCGAAGCAAGGCGGATCATTCCCGCTGCGCCCAATGGCTCTAACCAGCTTGAGTTAAATTCGATACGGGTTTTAACCGGATCAAGTATCTTATAAACCTGTTCTTTATAGGTTTCCGCGTTCGCTAATACTTGCTCACGGGTTAACGGTGGACGCGTACTGTTTTTTCCGCTTGGATCACCCACCATACCGGTAAAGTCACCGATCAAGAAAATGACTTCATGACCTAACTCTTGGAATAACCTTAATTTATTTAAGATTACTGTGTGTCCAAGATGGATGTCCGGAGCGGTAGGATCGGCGCCCAACTTAATACGGAGTGGACGTCCTTCTTTGAGTTTTTCAAGCAGATCCGCTTCGAGTAAAATCTCATCGGTACCACGTCTAATTTCTGCTAATACTTGGTCTAAATCAGCCATCTCGGCAGGGACTCCTAAGGCCATGATCATAAAATGAAGAGACTTATGTTACTTGTTAGCCACCACAATTGAAAGTGTGTACACTAACGGGATTATTTAAGTCTCTGGTTATCGGTATCGGCGTCAATGGGAAAGGTTATAACGTTATTTAAATTGTTGCCTAAAAAGCATCAAATTCTCCTCAGCATTCTTTCAGTTATCACTATGATAACCATGCTACTCCCTTCTGAAGAAGCGCAAGCTTCAAGACAAACCACTAGCATTGATGACCAAGCTCAAATCAACACCCGTTATGATGTGCCTTTAGCGTTTCGCTCGCCTGAACGTCCAGAGTTATTAGAGGGCCAAACAGACAATGCGCCCACCAATGCTGCGCAATTAGCATCAACCGACGCGCTTGCCGCGGGTGATGCTAATAATCCAGCGACAGAATCCCTCGAAAGTGCCCATCACAGGGACGTCGAACATTTTAACGTGAAAAACGGTGACACCTTAGCCGCAGTATTTGATCGCGCAGGATTAACCAGTAAAGACGTGTATGAGATCACCCAACTCCCCTTAGCCAAGCAAAATTTACTTAAGATTATGCCGGGCGAAGAAATCGTGATTTCGAAAGATATAAATGGTGATTTGACCGAAGTGCGTTATCGCGTCAATGCAATTTCAACCTTAGTAATTACTAAGAATCAAGAGCAATACCAAGAAAAAATCTCTGAGAAGGATGTGGAAATTCGCAGCCATTTCACCAGTGCTAAGATTAAGAGCAACTTCTGGAACGCCGCCGTCGATGCAGGTATGAGTGCAAATCAGATCATGCAATTATCGACCGTATTTGGCTGGGACATCGACTTCGCCTTAGATTTACGCGAAGGCGACAGCTTTGCCATTATTTATGAGCAAGAATATGCCGATGGTGAATTTTTGCGTAACGGCAATATCTTAGCCGCAGAATTTGTTAACCAAGATGAGCGCTATACTGCCATTCGCTATACCGACGGTAACTATTATTCCGAGAATGGCACTAGCATGCGTAAAGCCTTCTTGCGCTCACCAGTCGATTTTAAATATGTCAGCTCAAACTTCAATCCAAGACGTTTGCATCCAGTAACGGGCCAAGTCAAAGCCCATCGTGGTGTGGACTACGTCGCCGCCATTGGCACACCCATTAAAGCGGCGGGTAGCGGACGCGTCATAGAGGCGGGCTACAATCAATTCAACGGTAACTATGTGTTTATCAAACACAACGATACCTATACCACCAAATATCTTCACCTCACTAAGCGCAACGTCAGCAAAGGAGCCAGCGTTAAGCAAGGGCAAATCATAGGTACTTTAGGTAAAACGGGGCGCGTCACGGGTGCACATTTACATTACGAATTTATCGTCAATGGCGTCCACCGCAACCCAAGAACCATAACGCTACCTAAAGCCGAATCGATTGCGAGAAAAGAAAAAAATCAATTCGATGCACTTAGTCAGCAATTGATGACTACACTTTCGCAAAACAAGCAAACGCAATTGGCAATGCAATAACGACGGACGGATTCCTCCCAATGAAAAACGCTTATTATATTGGACTTATGTCAGGCACCAGCATGGACGGTGTCGATGCCGTATTGGTCGACTTTTCAGGCACGCAGCCGCAGCTTATCGCCAGCCATACCGAAGCCATACCGAGCCATTTGCTCAAAGGCCTACAGCGCCTTTGCTTACCCAGTACAGATGAAATTAACCGCCTCGGCCGTTTAGACCGTAATGTGGGTGAACTGTTTGCCTTAGCAGTCAATAACCTGCTGACCAAATGCGCCATTGCCAAAGAAGAGGTTATCGCCGTTGGAAGCCACGGCCAAACCGTGCGCCACATGCCAAACCTTGAAGTGGGTTTTACCCTGCAAATTGGCGATCCAAACACTATAGCAACTGAAACCGGTATTGATGTGATTGCCGATTTTCGCCGTAAAGATATTGCCCTAGGTGGCCAAGGCGCGCCCTTAGTGCCCGCATTCCACCAGCAGACTTTTGCTGAAGTTGGCAAGAAACGCATCATTTTAAATATTGGCGGCATAGCCAACATTACTTATTTACCGGGCAACAGTGACCAAGTGCTGGGCTTCGACACGGGACCTGGCAATACCTTGATAGATGCTTGGATCCAGCAGGTGAAAAGTGAGCCCTTCGATAGAGATGGCGAATGGGCGGCATCGGGCAAAACCGACCAAGGCCTGTTAACGCAACTGCTTTCGCACCCGTATTTCTCCCTTGCTTACCCTAAAAGCACTGGGCGAGAGCTATTTAACCAAGCTTGGTTAGAACAGCAATTATCGCCTTTTAATCATTTAGATGAAGAAGATATCCAATCGACGTTATTGGATTTAACCTGCCACAGCATAGCCCAAGACATTATTAAACTATCCAATGAAGGGGAATTGTTCGTCTGTGGTGGTGGCGCGTTCAACGGCCAACTGATGCAACGTCTTGCCGCCTTATTACCAGGTTATAAGCTGGATACTACCTCGGCCCTTGGCGTCGACCCTAAGTGGGCCGAAGGCATCGCCTTCGCGTGGCTCGCCATGCGTAACCACTTAGGCTTACCCGCCAACCTCCCTGCTGTCACAGGCGCCTCCCGCGAAGCTGTACTCGGTGGAAGATTTAGCGCTAAGTAATTTGCCTTCTCAAAATATCAAGCGATAACCTAAACAAGAGCTTCTACATGAAGCTCTTGCTGTATTTACGCCTCAACGTATCGATTTCTCCTCTTCCTGCCTAAATTAATCAAGAAAATCAGCAACCCATTTAAAGCCATCTATTATTAATGACAGATAGTGGTAGCAACAGAGTGTGAGTAAACAACTCCGTCACTGAAGCTTAATCAAATCTCACTATATTGAAACTGATGCTGAATATTGCTCTAAAACAACTCAAACACTTGGTCATTGCCTCACAAGCGTTCGACAAAAAACTGCTGTTAAGGGAACTCATGTCACGCGCGCGATTTTGCTCACTCAGACAAAATCCGCCAATAGACAGGTAAATAAGGAATAAAGACGCACTCGTTGACAAACAAGTGTCTTTAACATAATAGGAAATCAATCAATGAATATGTCACAAAAAATGGCGGCGGAATTTCTTGGCACCTTATGGTTAGTCCTTGGAGGCTGTGGCAGTGCGGTAATTGCCGCTGCATTTCCCGAGGTGGGCATAGGCTTACTCGGTGTCGCGCTCGCATTTGGCTTAACAGTTCTCACTATGGCCTTTGCGATTGGCCATATTTCAGGTTGCCACCTTAACCCAGCGGTGTCATTCGGCCTTTGGGCTGGCGGACGTTTTCCAGCGGCAGAATTATTGCCCTATATCATAGCCCAAGTCGCGGGCGGGATTGCAGGCGCGGGTATCTTGTATCTTATTGCTTCTGGTCAGGAAGGATTTTCACTTGCGGGTGGATTTGCCTCTAACGGTTTTGGTGAACATTCACCGGGTGGCTACAGCATGCTGTCGGTCATGATTTGCGAAATCGTTATGACACTGTTCTTTTTGATCATTATTTTAGGTGCCACCGATGAACGCGCGCCAAAAGGGTTTGCCCCGATTGCCATAGGTCTAGGCTTAACCTTGATCCACCTTATCAGTATTCCAGTGTCCAATACTTCGGTAAATCCTGCTCGCAGTACAGGTCCTGCGTTGTTTGTCGGTGACTGGGCGGTATCGCAGCTCTGGTTATTCTGGGTAGCCCCGATTGTCGGCGCCATTTTGGCAGGCTTTATCTATCGCTACTTCCGCCCGGCAGAATAAACACCCAAGATCTAACACAACAGCGCCCTCTTGGCGCTGTTGTTCTTTTTCTAATCCCGCTCTAATGTTACCATTTAGCCAACTGGTGAATTTGCTGTGCCCTAGGTTTTTACATTAGAGACACAACAGGCTTCGCCCTATTCAAGCAAAAGAGATATTTTTCATGAGCAAGACTGTTAAAACCCTCGCTGAGACAGCAGCAATGACACCAGAAGCCCGTTACGATTACCTCGTTGAGCAAGTCAAAGAACATAAAGTTCTTTGGACATTACAAGACCAAGACGGTTGCGTAATGCTGACCACTGAAGAAGAAGATTGCATTCCAATGTGGCCAACCGAAGAAGCGGCTGAATCTTGGGCTGTGGATGAATGGAGCGATTGCCAAACATTAGCGATCCCATTCGATGAATTTCACGAAAGATGGGTGCCAGGCATGGAAGATGACGACCTGTTCGTTGCCGTGTTCCCAGTATTAGATGATTTAGGTGTGGTTATCCCACCTTATGAGTTAGATCAACGATTAGCACCTAAGCAAAGCCATTAATCTCAATCGCTAAGCGAGAATGTCTATGAGCGAGCAAGAATCGGCTATACCGACACCTAAGGCTGACGCGGCCGTGAGTTCACGTTTACCCAAACGACTGATTGCCCTGCTGCTAGTGTATGTTGTTGCGTCCGTGAGCGGCTTAGTCGCTAAACAAGGCGTGTTATTTTGTCTACTGACACTCTTGATGGTGATTGCCATTATTGGTCGACAAAAGGCGGCGCTTATCATGCTGCGTGGCTACACAGTCGTGCAGCTTGGCTTGATTAGCATGCTGCCAGTGATCATGTACGATCCCGGCAATTTAGTGGTAGGCCCGACGACGGTGCATTTAGGTGAATGGCAGGGCAAACTGCCTGACTATGTGATTTTTATCGCGTTAATCATCTTGTCATTACTGCAAGTCTGGGTCGCTTTTGATAAAAAGGTAAAGGCGTGGTTTAAACCTAAGCTTAACCTGAACATCATGAGTTAAGTTCGTGGCATACTGAATTTTGCCCAACAAAAAGCCGTCATTGCGACGGCTTTTTTGCTCTCACTTCACACCTTAAAGGCGCTAAGTGAGCAGTCTTTATAGAGAAACTCTTTACACAGAGAAACTGGCACCACAGCCACAAGTTGTGGTTGCGTTAGGGTTTTTCACAAAGAAGCGAGAACCTTCGAGTCCTGAAGTGTAATCCACTTCACCACCGACTAAATATTGTAGGCTCATAGGATCGACAACTAAGAGGACGCCTTGTTTTTCTATCGTAAAATCGCCGTCATTGACCTTTTCATCAAAGGTAAAGCCGTACTGAAATCCAGAACAACCACCACCAGTCACATAGACTCGTAGCTTAAGTGCAGGATTTTGCTCTTCTTCCAGCAAACCTTTCACCTTAGCGGCTGCCGCATCGGTAAATTGGATTGGCATTGCTGTATCAGCTTGATCAGTCATTACTACCTCTTACATCAGTTTTCTGGGGCAAATTATCCTTTACCTGACTGTTTTGTTCAAGTATTACCCGTGGTTCTTTTTCACCCTGTAATAACTCAGGGGCACTATAGACATGTTCTGTCTGCGAATTCTTGGTCCAGCGGCTCGAAGGCACAAGCACTTTGACTTTCACTTGCTGTAAACTAAAACCTGCAGGAACAGTGACCTTGGTATCTATGACCTGAAAATAGCGAAAATCAAATTCCAACTTAGAACCCGTGAGTTTGTTCACACTCAAGCTAACGGATTTACCCTCCTGCACGCCAATTAATGTCAATTCGACTCGACCTTGAATCGCTTGCTTGCGCTTTTGCAGCTGAGTTAATACCAGTTTGAGATTATACTCATCAGCTAAAACGCCCGGCGTCATTTCAAGTTCGTGGATGGCGACACCTTCGGCATTATCATCCGGTGTCATAATGCTACGGTAAAACGCCAGCTCATGTTCCAATTCTTTTTGCTTTTTCATCTGCTGGCCAAACATATCTTGCATTTGGGCGTTAGCCTCACGCTCGACGGACAGCTCTAAATTTCGGGTCGCTAGCAATTGGGTCTGTGTTTCTAATTCAGCACTCAAACGTTGGGCTTTGCTGCTGATGTGTTTAACCACGGGCTCATCACTGCTTAGTAGCAGAAAACTTATCCAAGCCCCAAAAAGAATAGAAACTAACACTAAAAGCGATAAATACACTGAAGATGGACGATACTTGAGATCCATCACTTGCAGCCGATCTAGCCAACGATGATAATTTGGCATTAGGTAACAGCCCCTTATATAAAATACAATCAACTCAAGAACGAGTTCGATACAATACAACTCAGGCCAATGCAGTGCAATTAACGATAAATAAAGTCGCTATTCAACATGCCATAGTCACAGCCAAAAAGTATTTAACCAATGAGCTACGTGACCATTTATCCCAAGCGAGGATCAGTGCGCAACTGTGCATACTGGCACTGCTGTTTGCCATTTTCGCATCCTGCGTGATCTTACTGTTTCGACTCTTGCTCGTTTGGGCCAATCATTACACCCAAATACAGGCGCTGGATTTTACGGGGAACGTCGCCGACTGGCGAGCCCTGTTACCACTTTTAGGCGCAATATTAATTTGGATTGTGGCTAAGCTGGGCTCCAAACGTTATAAGCGCATGGGAATAGCCTATGTGTTACATAGAGTTAAACTGCACTACGGTAAAATTCCGTTGCAATCTGCCGTAGGGCAATTTTTTCAAGCATTATTCGCCCTCGGCACAAATTTCTCCGTCGGCCGTGAAGGTCCAGCCATTCATCTGGGTGCTGTCAGTGCCAGCTTTCTCGCCGAAAAATTCAATCTTCCCGATAACAGTGTGCGCATTATGTGCGCCAGTGGCATTGCCGCAGGGATTGCCGCGACCTTTAACGCGCCCTTGGCGGCAGTGATTTTTGTTCTCGAAGTGATTGTCCGCGAATATAAAGTCCATTACTTCTTCCCGATTATGCTCTCCGCAATTTGTGGCGCGGTTTCAAGCCAATTAGTGTTTGGTAATGTGCACGAATTTGACCGTATTCAAGTGATCCACATTCCCTTAGATCACTACCCTATTCTCGCCATCGGCGGCGTGGTATTAGGCTGCGCTGCGGCGCTGTTTAATTACTCACTCTTAAAAGTCACCGCGACGGGACAAAACTGGCCACTGATTTACCGACTATTATTGGCGGGCAGCGTGACCACGCTAATCGGTCTAGTATTACCGCAAGCCCTTGGCACGGGCGATCTCGCCATTAGCGAAGCCATTAGCCAACATCCAAGCCTGTTGCTGTTAATCGCCCTGTTATTTGCCAAAATCATTGCCACTATTGCGGCGATTGGCTTAGGTATTCCAGGTGGTTTGATTGGTCCACTCTATGGTATCGGCGCGCTGCTAGGCGCGATTTTGGCGCTGATCAGCGCCATCTTATTCCCGTCAATCGCCCCTTATGTAGGGCTTTACACTGTGATCGGCATGACAGCCATGATGGGCGTGTGTTTAAGCGCGCCGCTGGCGGCATTAGTCGCCCTGCTAGAAATGACCAATGATGCCAGTATTATCCTGCCAGCGATGTTTGTGACTATTCCAGCCTTTTTGATTGCCTATCAAGGTTTTAAGACTAACTCTATTTTCTTTAAACAATTAGAAATCATGGGGCTAGGCTATAAAGTTGCACCAGTAAATTTAGCCCTGCAGAAAAAAGGTGTGCGAGCCTTGATGGATAAACGCTTTGTTATCGTCAATAACAACGATGAATTGTTACTCGAAGTGCTAAAACGCGCCGAAGGTCGCCCTGTGTTAGTGCGTAACGCCGATGGCGTTATCGAAATGCTCAGCCTTGAAATGCAATCCTACGATGACAGTACCACGCTATCGCGCCATCCCATGCAAGGCTTAAGCGACAGCACTACGCTCAATGAAGCCTATTTGCTCTTGTCACCCAAGCGCAGCGGTGAGGTGTTTATCTATCAAGATACGCCCGATAACGTGGTCGGGGTGATCAGTTGGTCGAACCTGCAACAGGAAATTCGCTTAGGCCAAGCCTAGTGCCAATTAATGACATCGATTTAAAACCTGATATCAATTTAAAATCTGATAGTGATGCAGAATCTTATATTGATGCCAAACCTGAGGCGGCAGATTAAAAGCTTTGGGCTTCATCGCAAAAATCTAACACAGTGGCAATGTGGCTATTTCGTTGCCCCAGTGCTTCTGCTACAATCGCGCCTCAGCCACCCTACATAACATCAGGGCAGATAAGCGCGATACCGCAGCTTAAAATGCCCCCTAGCAAATTGGAAAACAGGCTGATGAATCAGTTCGAAGGATCCCATATCCTCTCCGTAAACCAGTTAGATCTTGACTCAATCCAAACTATTTTTAATGTCGCTAGCCGCATGATGCCCTATGCACTTCGAGAGAAGCGCAATAATGTGCTCGATGGTGCCATTTTAGGTAACCTGTTTTTCGAACCTAGTACCCGTACCCGCGTGAGTTTTGGCTGTGCCTTTAACTTGCTCGGCGGCCATGTGCGTGAAACCACAGGTATGGCGTCATCGTCTTTATCTAAGGGTGAGTCCCTGTACGATACGGCGCGGGTGTTATCTACTTATTCTGATGTGATTGCCATGCGCCATCCTGACTCTTATTCAGTAAAAGAGTTTGCTGAAGGTAGCCGCGTCCCTGTGATCAACGGCGGCGATGGTTCGAACGAGCATCCGACCCAAGCTCTACTCGATTTATACACTATCCAAAAAGAACTCAAGTGTGCTGGCCGCGGTATCGATGGCATGCACATCGCTATGGTCGGCGACTTAAAATTTGGCCGTACAGTGCATTCACTATCACGCTTACTCTGCATGTATAAGAACATCAGTTTCACACTGATTTCACCTGCTGAATTAGCGATGCCTGATTATGTGATCTCCGACATTGAAAATGCTGGCCATAGCATCAAAATAACCGACCAGCTTGAAGGCCATTTAGATAAAGCAGATATTCTGTATCTCACTCGCATTCAGGAAGAGCGCTTCCCTTCACAGGAAGAAGCGAATAAGTATCGCGGCAAGTTCCGCTTAAATCGCAGTATTTACACTCAGCATTGCAAATCTAACACTGTCATTATGCATCCGCTTCCAAGGGATTCACGCGCGCAAGCCAATGAGTTAGATAATGATTTGAACAGCCATCCCAATCTCGCCATCTTCAGACAGGCAGATAATGGGCTGTTAATTCGCATGGCTTTGTTTGCATTGACACTCGGCGTTGATCATCAACTCGAAAAATATGAGTGTCCGGTTAATTGGTATTCACGTAAAGCCGATCGCTAATTGGCTACAGACTTTAAGGACTAAACATGACCCGTTCCGAAGCGCTATTTGAACAGGCTAAAAAAACCATCCCCGGCGGCGTTAACTCTCCGGTTCGTGCATTTAATGGTGTAGGCGGTTCGCCCCTGTTTATTGAAAAAGCTAACGGCGCTTATATTTACGATGCCGATGGTAAAGCTTATATCGACTATGTCGGTTCTTGGGGCCCGATGATCCTCGGCCACAACCATCCTAAAATCCGTGCAGCTGTATTAGCAGCAGTAGAAAATGGCTTATCTTTTGGTGCGCCAACTGAGCTTGAAGTGCAAATGGCCGAAAAAGTCATCTCTATGGTGCCTTCTATCGAGCAAGTACGCATGGTGAGTTCAGGCACGGAAGCCACTATGAGTGCTATCCGTTTGGCACGCGGTTTTACCAATCGTGACAAGATCTTAAAATTTGAAGGCTGCTACCACGGCCACGCAGATTGCCTGTTAGTGAAAGCCGGTTCTGGCGCGTTAACGTTAGGTCAACCTAGCTCACCCGGTATTCCAGAAGATTTCGCCAAGCACACCTTAACGGCTGTGTATAACGACTTAGATTCTGTAAGAACCCTGTTTGAGCAGTATCCAACTGACATTTCTTGCATCATCATAGAGCCCGTTGCTGGCAACATGAACTGCATTCCACCTGTCCCAGGTTTCCTTCAAGGCCTGCGTGATATGTGTGATGAGTTTGGCGCGCTGTTGATCATCGATGAAGTGATGACAGGTTTTCGCGTATCACTAAGTGGCGCTCAAGGTTACTACGGCGTCACACCAGACTTAACCACACTTGGTAAAGTGATTGGTGGCGGTATGCCAGTGGGGGCTTTCGGCGGCCGTAAAGATGTGATGCAATTTATCGCCCCTACGGGTCCGGTTTACCAAGCGGGTACGTTATCGGGTAACCCCATTGCGATGTCAGCGGGTCTGGCACAAATGGAGGCCCTGTGTGAAGAAGGTCTGTACGAAGCGCTGAGCGCGAAAACCAAACGTATTGCAGAAGGCTTTAAAGCGGCTGCGGATAAGCACGGTATTCCAATGGCGATCAACTATGTTGGTGGCATGTTCGGTTTCTTCTTCACGGAACAACCCAAGATCACTCGTTTCGATCAAGTGACCCAATGCAACATCGAACAGTTCCGTATTTTCTACCACGGCATGCTAGATGAAGGTGTTTACTTAGCACCAAGTGCCTATGAAGCTGGCTTCCTGTCAATGGCCCATGGCGAAGAAGAGATGCGCTTAACCTTAGAAGCGGCAGATCGCGTATTGGCTAGCATGAAAGCGGCAAGCTAAGCCTAGATTTTAGGGTTGCTACACCTTAAAAATAACCAAGGGACGCAATAGCGTCCCTTGGTTTTACTGAGATTTAGCTAGCTTTATGATCCAGTTTGCTTTGTTTGTCGTTAGTAGCTATCAGACTTTTTAGAACCTAAAGCCGATTTAAATATGATCGCCGCTACAACGAACTGTATGGTCAAATTGATATGCTCAATGGCGAGCTCAGGCTGACTCATCACGCCCAGCGCTATTAGCTGCTTGCCAGAATACGTTAACCAAACCACTGAGCCCAAAAGCAAAAGGCTCCGAATAACAAATGTCATTTACCTCTACTCCAAAAACACAACATCCGGTGTTAACACAACATACTGTGCCTAGATAAGAAAACAGCCACAAGATAGCGCTCACTTTGTATCCAGTCAAGATTTTGGCAAAGACATTTTTGTGACACGCTAATCCATTAAGCCATTAGAGGTCAATAACAAAGGAAAGTGTGGAAAAGCAACACTACTCAGGCCGCAGCATTCATGAATATCTTGCTGAACAAAAATTAATTGAAGGATCGACAAACTGACTGCTTAGACTTTAATCGTAGATCTCACTTTTAACCTAGTAATCAAATCAAACAATACAGTTAATAAAACTGATAAATATAAATCTTGCGATATATAAAACCAGTTTACTACCAAAAAGCATGAGATCAACATCACAAAGCAGCAGCAAATTGAGTCACAGCTAACAGTTGCGTTCTTTAGCCCATTATGTTCTGATCCGCACGCGCTAACACGGCTGGCTTAATTCAGCCTTGATATGCTCAATCTTTAGGTTGACTCAAGTCGCCCTACGACATTAAAACAGCAGTTGGAATTGCAGTTATGTTAAATACCTTTCTCATCATACTGGCCGTGCTCGCATTGCTCAGTATTATTTTCGAAGAAGTGACCCACCTTAATAAAGCAAAAACCACCTTATTCTTTGGCTGTATTTCTTGGGTAGCGCTGTTTATGGCTGCTGGAGAACCGGCCCACGAGAAACTCGTTGCCCATCAACTCAATGAAAATTTGCTCGAAATTGCCACACTCTGGCTCTTTCTGATGTCGACCATGACCTTCGTCGCGTATTTGAACGCTAAAGGCATGATCCAAATCATGGTGCAAAAGCTGTTCCCGCAGAAAGTGTCGGTGCGCATGTTGATGATCCAAGTTGCCCTGTTTGCACTCGTGCTCTCGGCATTTTGTGATAACGTCACTGCGACGTTAGTGTCATTAGGTTTATTAACCACCTTTAAACTCGACAAACAAATGCGCCGCAGAATGGCAGTGTTGATTATCTTCGCAGTGAACTCAGGCGGTGTCGCTTTGATCACCGGCGATGTGACAACATTGATGATCTTCTTAGGCGGCCATGTGCATATGTCCGAACTGCTGATGTTGTTTATCCCATCGGCCGTGAGCGTGATTTTGTTGGCAACCCTGTTCTCACTCAAAGCCGAAGGCGTGGTGAGCACGACCCCAATCAAACACACCTATCAAACCGTTGATGTCATGATTGCCCTCGTGTTCTTCTGCACGATTTTAATGACCATGTTACTGAACATATTGTTCGGTATCCCGCCAGTGCTGACCTTCCTAACGGGTCTGTCAATCATGTTCTTGATTGGCCACACCACGCGTAGCGATAAAGAAGAAATCAAAATCCTTGAGTATATTCGCCAAGTAGAATACGACACCCTGTTGTTCTTCTTAGGTATTTTACTGCTCGTGGGTATGCTTAAAGAAATCGGCACCTTAGACATGCTGACCGAAGCTTATACTATGTTTAATCCAAACATCTCTAACTTCGTCACAGGTATCGGCTCAGCCTTGATTGATAACGTGCCATTAACAGCGGCATTGTTAAAAGCAAGCCCAGTGCTAAATACTCCTGAATGGCTTGGCTTGACCTATAGCGTCGGCGTGGGTGGTTCACTGCTGATTATCGGTTCAGCATCGGGTATTGTGGCCATGAGTAAAGTAAAAGAGCTAACGTTTGTGAGTTATTTGAAATACGTTCCAGCACTTTTCCTTTGCTACAGCGTCGGTTACGCATTGACCTTATTCTTAGCCTACAGACTGTATAATTAAGTAGAGATTCATTAAGATCAAAAAAGGCGCCTAGGGCGCCTTTTTCATTTTTACTCTTTAGCTATGGCTAGCACAAATAACCGCAAGCATTGCTCATAGTGCCAGAGTCAATTTCGTATAACCTGGTTAGATTGCAGGTACTTTAAACTGGGTACCTTGAATATCTAACACTATGTCCCGCGGACGAATAGAGATAATCTTCAGCTTACCCGCAATCATATCCCCTTCCTGTAACTCTGCACCGTCCACATTCAGCCACCTTTGGGTCGGATCGCTGGAATAAACATGGGCGACAATATTAAATTCAGGCACTTGTAATTGCAGCCCAGCAGGTAGTTGACCGTATTTGGGGATATCATCTGCAGCCGTTTTAGGAATAGGATCTAATTTTGCTTCAGTGACATTTGTCTCCGCCGCATTGGTGTATTCCACATCCTTTAACGCATTTTGAAAGGAAGCCACTAACTTATCTTCATCGCGACTTTTGTTGGTCTCTAAACCGACATCTTCCGCCGCCGCACTCACTTGCTGACGCAGCGCCTCCAAGCTCGCAAGACCCGACTCATTGGCATTAGCACCTAACATCATAGTTTGCTGTGTTTGCGTGTCCGCAGGCATAGAGGCAACTTCACGACTTGCCGCATCCACTTGGGCAGACGTTGCCATATAGTCCCCGTAGCTGGAATCACTATAGCTAGGGTCACTGTTTTGAGCAGCATTGCTGTTAGTAACATTGTAACTTTGAGCTGCATTGCTGTTCATATTCGCGCTAGAAGCTTGAGGCGAGTTTGCTAGCGCCCCGCCCTGATATTGCGATAAGGAAGTAAACTCAGGCAAAGTCTGTGCCCGAGGCAGCGCCACTTTTCCTGCGAGTCGAACACCTGCTGTAGCACTGCCCTCTGGTTGCGGCTGAGTAACCGTTTCTATCGAGACAGTCTGAAGCGCATTTTTAGCCGCTGTCGCTACGGCTAATGAAGATGCAGTTGGTGGCAATACCTTTGTCACCGCCACATTGTGAGTTGAAGTTTGTTCGGTTGAAATATGACGAGTTTGGTCCCACACACTTAATCCCCAAGCGACGCCAATTCCGGCGGCGACTGCGACGACAAGTAAAGACAGTTTGCCTATCGGCACGCCTGATTTACGTGGCTGAGGGTAATTCGCCCTTGGCGTCATCACAGCATCGGGTAAAGGAGATTGTTGCTGTTGTTTATTGCGGGTCACGGCATCGAGTAAAATGGACATCAGCTGCGCACCCCATTATCGGTTAAACGTGGACCTTGCTGACTTAAATACAAATTTAATCTCACTAATGTCTGATTTCCGGCAATACCATCGGCTTTTAAGCCATGCTGACTCTGGAAGCTTTTAAGATCGTTTTCCAGCTGCACATCGAATTGATTGACCCTGCGAGCATTGCGATTATTCACATGGGCCAAGGCATTCTCTAACCACTGCAGTTGACCTGGACTCGATTTTTGACTGATATCCATCATAGGCAAATTAGGGGCTTGCCATAAAATTTCGAAGGTGCCACTGAAATGTTGATTGAACCAAGCTCTATCAACCCAAAGTTGTTGTTCACCTAACTGCATCAGTAACTGCTCACCATCCACCGCAATCACAGCGCCATAAAAATCCTGTTGGTTGTCATCAACCAAATACACCACAGCCGGATAATTAAGCCGAGTCAGTGACATCCAGTTACCTTGCTGCTGATAACAAGACAATCCTTGCTCAACCGCAGACTGACAGGCGGTTAAGCCTTTATAGGGTACTTTGCCCCACACGCTAAACAAACCCGCAAAGGCGGTATCGATATCACGACTCTGATTAATCGCATCATTAAGTAAACGCTGGCTAGGATCTGGAATAGACGACTGAGTCGTCTGATTGTTTTGCTGATCAGCGGGTTGCACGAACTTACTCGTTTCTTCGGTCGCGCTCAAAGTTTGCATGTTTAAAGGAGCAACATTTGTTGGCGTAGACTCAAGACCCCTACTAGACGCTGACGCGGCATTGACAGGCTTATCGGTAAATAGCCAATAGGAAACACCAAAAGCGACAAATAACGCCGCTGCGGTCGCTGTCGGCCAAAGATATCGATTCTGAGTCGGCTCTTCTTCACCTAATACTTCAGCCGCAGCTTGTCGCACCATATGATGATCGATAGGCACCCGAGATTGCGCATAGCCCGCCATCAGCGAGCGTTCACATAAGAGGTTAATTAATCGAGGGATGCCGCCACTGTACTTCTGCAACTCCTTAACAGCCTTGCGGGTAAACAAAGGCTCAAATCGTCCCGCGACTTGCAAACGATGCAACACATAGAGGGCGATTTCATCTTCATTTAGCGGTAATAAATGGTAGCGAGCGGTGATCCGCTGGGCTAACTGGCGCAGCTCTTGGCGCTTCAATAACAGCTGTAATTCTGGCTGACCGATTAAAATCACCTGCAATAACTTCTTAGTGTCCGTTTCAAGATTAGTCAGAAGACGCAGTTGCTCCAGCACCTCAGGGCGTAAATGCTGCGCTTCATCGATGATGAGCACGGTATTTCGGCCTTTGCTGTGATTATCCAATAAAAACCGACTCAAGTGATCGGTCAACTGCTTGAGTGTGGGATTATCTCCGTAGGCAATCTTAAGTTCATCGCAAAGCGTGGCGAGCAACTCGAGCTCTGTTAGCGACGGATTAAGGATAAATGCAGTGTCGGTATTATCGGGCAATTGCCCAAGTAAACAGCGAGATACCGTCGTTTTACCCGTGCCAACTTCCCCTGTTAGCAACACAAAGCCGCCCGTTTCCCCCAACCCGTAGGTTAAATGGGCCAACGCCTCTCTATGCCTATCACTCAAAAACAAATAATGGGGATTGGGTGCAATCGAAAAAGGGTTATCGCTGAGTCCGTAAAAGGCCTTGTACATACCACCAATCATCCTAATTTAAAAATAACGCCCCACGTTAAAGCGTCCCAATGTTATTGTCAAAATATCCGCAACATCAATGTGACACATCAGTGCGCAAATATCTCGCGACGACTTTATCTATCACCTTAATGGGCATGATAAGCTATGTTTATGACACATTAGCCGAATCTTGCCTGTGAAAATATTTCTCGTTGGCGGTGCTGTGCGTGACAGCCTGCTCAATCTCCCTATCAAGGACAAAGATTACCTCGTCGTTGGTGCGACTCCAGAACAAATGTTGCAACTGGGATACCGTCAAGTCGGTAAAGATTTCCCAGTATTTCTGCATCCTAAAAACCAACAAGAATATGCGTTAGCCCGAACAGAACGAAAAATTGGACTAGGTTATGGTGGTTTTAGCTGCCATGCCAGTCCCGATGTGACTCTAGAACAAGACTTGTTACGCCGAGATCTGACCATCAATGCTATCGCCCAAGATGAAAAGGGCAACTTATACGATCCTTTTAATGGCATTGAGGATATTAACGCGCGCCTATTGCGCCATGTATCGGATGCTTTCGTTGAAGATCCACTTCGTGTATTGCGTGTCGCCCGTTTTGCCGCAAGGTTTCATGCCTTAGGATTTCACATTGCCGCAGAAACTCTGGCACTAATGCGCCAAATTAGCGCAAGCGATGAACTTAACGCGTTAACAGCAGAGCGAGTCTGGCAAGAAGTCGATAAAAGTTTAGGCGGACCTCATCCAGAGATCTTTTTTGAGGTCCTGCACCAATGTGGCGCCCTTGAAGTGCTCTTTCCCGAGATATTTGCCTTATTTGGCGTCCCTCAACCTGAGAAATGGCATCCTGAAATAGATACAGGCGTGCATACATTAATGGTCCTCGCCCAAGCTGCGCTTCTGACAGAGGACAAAAGCGTTCGGTTTGCCGCTCTCGTACATGATTTAGGAAAAGCCCTCAGCCCAAAAGAGCATTTACCTAAACATCACGGTCACGGCCAAAAGGGCTTGCCACTGATAAAAGCACTCTGTGCACGTTTACGAGTGCCGAACGAAACGCGCGATCTGGCGTTACTGGTCAGTGACCAACATCAGAACGTCCATCAGGCCTTCGAGCTTAGAGCCGAAACTATCGTAAAAATATTCGATAAAGCTGACTTTTGGCGTAAGCCAGAGCGCTTAACACAACTTATATTAACTTGCACCGCCGATATGCGTGGCCGCACAGGATTTGAAAACACTACTTATCCTCAAGGCGAGTATTTATCTCAATGCTTCCTTGCCGCCAATAATGTCGATATCGCCGCTATCATTGCCGCAGGTTTCCAAGGCGCAGAGATAAAGCAGGCATTAAATTTACGGCGAATTGAAGCCGTCAGTCAGTTTAAGCAAAAAGTGCAAACTACACTGGGGAAGGATGGACGATAATTTGTAAAGACTTTGTAAGTGCCGCATCACTTTATAGTGAAAAATAGCCTCCTTTACGATTAGAAATGGCGATATAACATATAAAAAAAGCTTTTAAAAAAAATTTATATGCCTATAGTGGTTAAACACATTAATATTCGTAGCAAATTAAAATAGCTATGTCATAATTAGGCAGTTTCGCTTACAAAGTAACGAAACATTCAAATCCAACCTATTTTAAGGGATTTTTTACAATGAACAAAAAAGTACTGATGATTGCTGGTTTAGCAATGACTGCCCTACTAGGTGGTTGCGCGAACACTACTGCTCTGGAAGAAAGCGTTGCAACTCTGGGCAACAAAGTTGATCAATTGTCAGCTGATGTTGGTTCTCTGAAATCAGAGCAAAGCAAACTGTCTGCAGACGTTAAAGATGCAAAAGCAGCATCTATGGACGCACAAGCAGAAGCTAAACGCGCAAACGACCGTTTAGATAACGTTGCTTCTCGTTACAAGAAGTAATGAAAGGTAATTTAGCTTACTATTTAGTAAGTTAAGACAAAAGGCTTAAGAAAGATGAAAGCGATAAGCACATCAATCTAAGCCTTTTTTTATACCTGTCATTCAATACATTGGTACTCTAGATTGTCAGTCCACTAATACAAAAGCGCTAAATTGACTTTAAATTTCCAAACGCATCTTTAAAGCCTACCCCCAATCCCCTTAAAAAAGTTAACGTTCGTATGCGCCTTTATAAACGGATCCCATTCATCTTTTAATTAAAACCTTCGTTATTTATCTAAGCTTCTCATTAAAACTTTTAAGCATTCTTAAAGGTCAGTCTCGCTTATCTTAAAAAATGTTTTTTATAAAAGAATAATACGGCTCCTCTAAAGAAGAACTATTGACAAAAATCGAGGCTACATGGGAAACAAAGGCAATAAGAAAGTTGTATTTGTCACAGAACAAATAGGCCTAAAGTTAAAAATAATAACACCTTCAGCCCATCCAACATAAAAACAACATAAAAACGTCAAACAGAATCATAGACTTGAGTAAAACTGCCTTATTAGACATCTCAAAACCATCGAGCCAAGCCTATGAATTGGTTTAAAATTAACCGCATCAACTGCAGGTTTTAACCTATAGCAACTCACTTACACGTTTATGTGCTAAGACTAATACATAGTCAATTTCCAGCGACTCAAAATGATTAGCTTGAATATCGTGCTTCATCTTGTCATTTGCCCGCCACGCATAAGGCGCCATATCCAATAGCGTTAATGCTTGCTCACCGGTAACTGATAAAGTGAAGCTCAATGCCTGAGTGTCTTTTACCGATAATGCAGAGGGCAAATTCACTTTGAAAGGTTTTTCTACTAAGTCAGAATAAATATATTCCCTGAGTTGCCATAGGTGTCGTGGCCCATTCATAACCAGTAACATGGTCCCATCATCTTTCAATATCCTAACAGACTCTTTTCCCTTTAACGGCCGATCAATAACAGTAATAAAATCCACACAATTATCGATAAAGGGTAATTTCTTAGAAGAGCTTAAACACAAGATCCCAGGAGTCTGCGCCTTCGCTGCAGCAAAAATAGCATTTTCTGCGTCCGCTACGCCCACGTACTGGACGTTTAGCGGATTTTCGACCTCAGCCAGCTTGGAAGCTAAAGCACGCAAGAAGAAGCCCTCAGCGCATTCATAATCCAATAAACAAGCATCAGGCTTGATAGATCCAGTGATTATCTCAGCCAGTTTATCGATCAAAGGCGAAAAGATGCCTGATTCGAGCAGAAAACGCTTAGCTCTAACTTGCTCGCGCGAATCACCCGTCGGCTTTTGGCGTTGTGGTTTAGTAAAAACCCAATAGCCTTGCTCATTCCGATCGAAGTGATGCTTATTGACACAATAAAAACCTTGGGAGGCTTTGTGTTGTTTTAACGCAAGTCCGCAGGTTGGACATTGATATTCGAGACCCATATAAAGCTCCAAAAATAAGTTAAGCTTCAGAAAATGAGGAAGCTCCAAAAACAAAAATCGGGTACATGACCCGATTCTATTATTTATTATCTCACTATGATGACCAAACTCGCGTGGCTAGAAGAAGATAAATCCACACAAGACTGCACCGAGTGCTAAACGATAGATCACAAACGGGGTCATTCCCATGCGGCTGATGATTTTTAAGAAGTAATGAATACAGGCATAAGCGGCTACAAACGAAATCAGAGTTCCTAGGATTAACGCTTGATAATCAATCGGAAGCTCACTTTTCGCCAGATCTTTACCCACTAAAATCGCCGCACCTAAACTCACAGGAACTGACATTAAGAATGAAAAGCGGGCCGCTGCATCACGACTTAAGCCTAACATTAGCGCCGCTGTCATAGTGGCACCAGAGCGCGAAGTCCCCGGGATCAAGGCCAATGCCTGCGCGAAACCAATTAACAAGGCTTTACGCCAGCCCGTCTGATAAACCGTTAAATCGCGGCGCGACATCTTATCGGCCCACCACAACAATAAACCAAATACGACGGTAGTGACCGCGATGACCTCAGCATTACGTAGGTGAGTCGCGATAAAATCCTTTGCCAGAAAACCAAAAAACACCGCTGGCAAGGTCGCCAGAATAATCCACCACGCCAGCTTGCTGTCTTCGGATTGTTGACCTCTGAAAATGCTCGCAATCCAAGCATTAAACATAGTCCATAACTCGTGTCTGAAATAAATTACCACAGCAAATAACGAACCGGTATTCACCGCCACATCGAAGGATAAACCTTGATCTTCCCAGCCTAAAAGCTGTGCGGGTAAAATTAAGTGGGCAGAACTAGAAATAGGTAAAAACTCGGTTAGCCCTTGAATAAGCGCTAAAATAATGACCTGAAACGTATCCATGACAATCCTATCAATAAATTAAAACGTCAGCCCTGGGGGCCATTCAAACGTCACAGGCCAAAGTCGCTGTGAATCTTTGTCATACTCTTGCCACAAACGTGCATAGCTTTTGTCTACCACGGGATGAATCAATTCCGGCGCTAACTCGGCTAATGGCCATAACACAAAGGCATTATTGACTATCTCAGCACGGGGCAGCACAACAGGCGTTTGGCATACCACATGGTCATAAAGCAGCAGGTCTAAATCTAAGGTTCTTGGGCTAAATTTCTTCGCCCCGGCAAGCCGGCCGTGATTCTGCTCGATTTGCTTAAACTGTGCAACTACCGCCGCTATATTAAGATCCGTTTCAGCGCTAGCAACCATATTCAAAAAATTAGTGCCACTAAAACCTACCGCTTCACTTTCATACATAGAAGAGAGGCGCAGCGGCCCGAAACACGCTCGCAGCGATGTTAATCCTGCTTGCAGATGCTGTTCAGGCTCGATATTGCTACCCAGACTGATATAAATACGTGCCATGCTAATGTCCGATTTATCTGAAGATAAACACTATTTCTCAATCAATAGCGCAGTTGATCAAGTACTCATCTAACGTGAACGTTCAATCTCGACGCCAACCGAAGCTGCAGTTGCTACCGCGCCTGGCTTCATCACGACAACTTTCACCCAAGTCACGTTAAATTCTTGAAGTAGGCAATCGGCCACTCGCTCGGCAACCGTTTCGATTAACTCGATTGGATGCTCAGTAACAAGTTGGGTTAATCGATTGGAAACTGTCTCATAGCACAGCGCATATTGATAATCATCCGTCGCTGCGGCAGGTTTATTATCCCACGCCATGTCTAAGTCTAATAACAGGCTCTGATGGATTGTCTTTTCCCACTCATAGACACCAATCACAGTATCAATGCGTAATTGCCGTATAAGTACCTTATCCATGCTTTCTCCAACTAACTGACTACTATGAGGTCTGATAAGCTAAAAGCGATCCTAGCTGTATAATCCGCAATCTTCTGACAGATAACTAATTTACTTTCTACTCGAGCCAATCCACAGTAGGATAACGCCCTAAAAGGATTTGCTCATTCAGAAAATATCTCAGCCCCAACTAGGCGAGTTATCGCACAAACCTATAGCGGGATTGACAACTGAGTCAGCTTTTTAAATTGTTGCGCGATAATACCTTAAGACGCGTAAGGAAACCAATGTGAGTCCATTAACACAGACACTTTTGATGATTTTGGCCGCCTATTTGGCGGGTTCAATCTCAAGTGCCGTGCTGGTTTGTAGGATGAGAGGTCTACCCGATCCAAGATTGCAAGGTTCAGGCAATCCAGGAGCCACCAATGTACTGCGAATTGGCGGCGCGAGTTCGGCTGCCATGGTGCTCTTTTTCGACATGCTGAAAGGTGCAGTGCCTTCTTATTTAGCTTATCTCATGGGCATAGATGCAGTGTCACTCGGGCTCATAGCCATCGCCGCCTGTCTTGGACATATTTATCCGGTATTTTTTGGATTCAAAGGTGGCAAAGGCGTTGCTACTGCCTTTGGTGCTATGGCCCCCATTGGTGATGATCTAGCGATTTGCCTAATGGCATCTTGGGTCGTCCTATTGTTAATTAGCCGCTATTCGTCCCTTGCCGCCATTCTTACCGCTTTACTGGCGCCCCTTTATACTTGGTGGCTAGACGATAGATTCACCATTCCCGTTGCCATGTTGTCGACACTTATCATCATTCGCCATAAAGACAATATTCAGCGCTTACTCAAGGGTGAAGAATCTAAAGTGTCACGCAAGAAGCGTCCTAAAAAATCTTGAGATGACATTACGCCCAATAAAATTACCCCAATAAAAAACTGCGCTAAAAGCGCAGTTTTTTATTTCAGCATCAATACATCGGCATCAAAGGCGTGTTATGCCACAGGTGGCAAGGTATCTAATGGCCATCGAGGTTGACCTTTTACCGCTAAATCTTCGTATTGTCCCGCCTTTAAACGCTGCAATCCCGCAAAGGCAATCATGGCGCCGTTATCGGTACAAAACTCACCGCGGGGATAAAATACTTGTCCACCTAGCGAGTTCATCATCTCAGCCAAGGTTTCCCTTAAGCGTGTATTCGCGCTCACGCCACCGGCGATTACTAAGCGGTTATAACCAGTTTGCTTCAGCGCACGGCGACATTTAATCGCTAGCGTATCAACCACGGCTTCTTCAAAGGCACGAGCAATATTGGCGCGCGTTTGCTCATCGTCAGGTTCAGCGGCAATGGTATTGGCGGTGAAGGTTTTTAAACCCGAAAAGCTAAAATCGAGTCCGGGTCTGTCGGTCATAGGACGCGGGAACTTATAGCCTGCAGGTAAGCCTTTAGCGGCCAGTTTCGCTAAGCGCGGACCGCCGGGATAATCCAGCCCCATTAACTTAGCTGTTTTATCGAATGCTTCACCCGCGGCATCATCAACAGACTCGCCTAATACTTCATAGCGGCCAATTCCATCGACTTTAACCAACATAGAATGGCCACCAGAGACCAATAAGGCCACAAAGGGGAACTCAGGCGCGTCATCTTCGAGCATAGGCGCCAGTAGATGTCCTTCCATATGATGCACACCGATTGCAGGCTTGTCCCAAGCAAACGCCAGTGACCGCCCCACACAGGCGCCGACAAGTAAAGCACCAATTAAACCTGGGCCCTTGGTGTAGGCTATCCCGTCGAGATCAGCCATTTCAGTATTCGCATCTTTCAGCGCTTGACGAATAAGCGGCACAATTTTGCGCACATGGTCACGTGACGCCAGTTCAGGCACCACACCACCATAGTCGGCATGCAGCTTAACCTGACTGTATAAAGTGTGCGACAATAAGCCCAGCTCATCGTCATAGACGGCGATACCTGTCTCGTCACAAGATGTTTCAATACCTAGAACCCGCATGGTGTCTCATCAATTGCTAACAAAAGGGTGCTAATTCTACCTGCAAGCGCTCGATTACTCCAGTCGCGCAGACCATATTGAGTCCACTATAGGACTGAGCTCAGTTTTAGGGCTTTACAAGCCTAGGTGTCTCGGTATAAAATTCCGCACCATTTTAAATAGACTTGGTTCGAGTAATTGAACCAGAACAACCTACACCTAAGGGGTGATGGCGTATGCCAATTATTAAAGTACGTGAAAACGAACCATTCGACGTA
This sequence comes from Shewanella septentrionalis, assembly GCF_025370265.1. Taxonomy (NCBI): domain Bacteria; kingdom Pseudomonadati; phylum Pseudomonadota; class Gammaproteobacteria; order Alteromonadales; family Shewanellaceae; genus Shewanella; species Shewanella septentrionalis. The sequence goes on from NZ_JAMTCC010000005.1 coordinate 170,797, forward strand.
GCTCTGCGTCGTTTCAAGCGCTCTTGTGAAAAAGCTGGTATTTTAGCCGACGTGCGTGCTCGTGAATTCTACGAGAAGCCAACTACTGCACGTAAGCGCGCAAAAGCAGCTGCAGTTAAACGTTTAGCTAAGAAGCTTTCTCGCGAAAACGCACGTCGCGTACGTTTATATTAATCTCATATGAGCCTAATTGATCAGCTAAAAGACCACATGAAGCAGGCCATGATCGCCAAAGAGAAGGCGCGCTTGAGCACTATTCGTATGGCATTAGCCGCCATCAAACAGATTGAAGTGGATACCCGCGAATCTCTGACTGATGAACAGGTTATAGCGGTCTTAACCAAAATGGTGAAACAACGTCGTGACTCGATTGCTCAATTTGAAGCAGCGGGTCGTAACGAGTTGGCCGACGTGGAAGCAGCAGAGATTCAAGTTATTGAAGCTTTCCTGCCTACCCCTCTTACTGAGGCGGAAGTCGCGGCGCTCATCGATGCAACTATTATAGAAGTAGGTGCATCCGCCATGGCGGATATGGGCAAAGTAATGGGAGCATTGAAATCTAAAGTGCAAGGACGTGCAGACATGGGCGCTATCGGCGCTATGATCCGTGCTAAATTGCAATAATTAGCGTTTCACTGTATGAACAAGCCGTGCCTATGCGCGGCTTGTTTGTTTAAATTCGCGCAAGGCGGGATTTTAAGCACTCAATGGCAATACCTCGTGATTTTATCAATGAGCTAATCGCTCGCACTGACATAGTCGAACTTATCGATCGTAAGGTGCCCTTGAAAAAGGCGGGTAAGAACTACTCGGCCTGTTGTCCTTTTCATAGCGAAAAATCACCTTCGTTTACCGTCAGCCGTGATAAACAGTTCTATCATTGCTTTGGCTGCGGTGCTCACGGCAATGCCATCGATTTTGTGATGGAGTATGACCGACTCGATTTTATTGATGCCATTGAAGATTTGGCGGGCCAGCTTGGATTAGAGGTTCCCAGAGAACAAGGCACAGGCAAGCGACATGATGACGGTTTAAGTCGTGACTTATACCAACTCATGGAAGAAGCGAGCCTTTACTTTCAAAACCAACTTAGACAACACCAAGATAAACAAAAAGTTATCGATTATCTTGCCTATCGCGGTTTATCCGATGATGTAGTCGAACATTTTGGTATTGGCTTTGCGCCAGACGGTTGGGACGGCTTATTGGGCCGCTATCGTCAGAATCAGGATGCGCAGGATAAATTACTCACTGCAGGTATGTTAATTAGTAACGACAGTGGTAAACGTTACGACAGGTTTCGTGACCGCCTGATGTTTCCTATCCGCGACAGGCGCGGACGAGTCATTGGTTTTGGCGGCAGAGTTTTAGGTGATGGCACACCCAAATACTTGAATTCTCCAGAAACGCCCATATTTCATAAGGGCAATGAGCTTTATGGTCTTTATGAACTAAAACAACGCCATCGCGATCCAGACAAAGTACTGATCGTTGAAGGCTATATGGATGTGGTGGCATTGGCGCAATTTGGTGTCGATTATGCCGTCGCGTCATTAGGCACTTCGACTACAGCGGAGCAATTTCAGCTTTTGCTGCGCAGCGCTAAAGAAGTGGTTTGCTGTTACGACGGTGACAGAGCGGGTACTGAAGCGGCTTGGCGCGCACTAGAAACGGCATTGCCATTATTAAAGCCAGGCGATCAAGTGCGATTTATGTTCCTGCCTCAGGCCGAAGATCCTGATTCTATGGTACGTAAAATTGGTAAAGATGCATTTGAAACCTTAATGGATTCAGCCATAGCACTACCCGAGTTTCTGTTTGATACATTAGCGACAAAATACGGTATAGATAAAGGCAACTTAGCGAAACAAGCTTTTATCTTAATTGAAAAAATTCAAGACACTGTGCTGCAAAACTTACTGCTTGAGAACTTAGCTCACAAGTTAGGAATGAACAGCTCAGAAGATATGAAAAAGAAGCTAGGCTTTAGCGTGAAACAAGCTAAACCAATGGCAAATAATGGATTAAAAGGACGCGGTACACCATTGCGACTCGCCATCGCACTGCTAGTACAACATCCTAAACTGGGTATGGGCTTACCCCCACAACCCGCACTCGCCCACTTGCAGATGCCAGGCATAGAATTGCTGCCACTGTTATTGGAGATGACTCGAGAGCAAACGTTAAACAGCGCACAACTACTTGAACAATTCAGAGAGCACTCTTACAGCGGCACTCTCCATAAATTGGCCCAATGGGACCATCAAGTGGCGGATGAGAACTTGCTCGAAAAGTTTAAACAAACCCTGGTTTGGTTGAACAATCAATATATTGAACAACGATATCAGGAATTGAGTCTAAAACAGACTCATACTAAAGAAGAGAAGATGCAGCTCTCGAAGCTGATCTCAGTCATGAAAGGGTTGAACTGAGGCAAAAATGTCCTCATTCACTGTCCCTGTGACTAGCACAGACATGTGCACACGGCTATAATTGACGATTTGCGCGGCACTTAGCTCATGCTAAGTGTCCGTCGTTGTAACAGTTTCCCAACTTGGATGATATCTATGGATCATACTCCGCAGTCGCAACTTAAGCTGTTGCTTGCCAAAGGTAAAGAGCAAGGTTACTTAACCTATGCAGAAGTGAACGATCACTTACCTGCAGACATGGTCGATTCTGACCAGATCGAAGATATTATCCAGATGATAAATGACATGGGTATCCGGGTGTTCGAAGAAGCCCCTGATGCCGATGACATGATGATGTCGGAAGACAACACAGACGAAGATGCCGCTGAAGAAGCCGCTGCCGCACTCGCAACAGTAGAAAGCGAACTTGGCCGCACAACCGATCCCGTGCGCATGTACATGCGTGAAATGGGTACCGTTGAGCTTCTGACCCGCGAAGGCGAAATTGTTATCGCCAAACGCATCGAAGAAGGCATCAACACAGTTCAAAGTTCAGTCGCCGAGTACCCGCAAGCGATCGCGATGATCCTTGAGCAATTCGACCAATTTGAAGCCGACGAACTGCGCCTATCTGATATTATCTCTGGATTTGTTAACCCGGACGAAGAAGACGTCGCACCGACAGCAACTCACATCGGCTCAGAATTATCTGAAGAAGAGCTGGACGATGAAGATGACGAAGATGATGACGAAGACAGTGAAGATGAAGAAGAAGGCAACAAAGGGCCAGATCCTGAAGAAGCACGCGAAAGATTCGCTCAACTGAGAACCGCCTACGAAAGTGCACTGAAAATTATCGAAGCTAAGGGCCGTGAACACCCAGAATCGGTAAAAGCACTATTCGAAATTGGTGAAATCTTCAAAGAATTCCGCTTAGTACCTAAACAGTTTGACCGTTTAGTAAAAAGCATGCGCACTATGATGGATCGCGTGCGTGTTCAAGAACGTTTAGTGTTAAAACTATGCGTTGAACAAGCCAAAATGCCGAAGAAAAATTTTGTTAAATTCTTCACTGGCAACGAAACCAACCTCGATTGGTTCAACACTGAAAAAGCCTCAACTAAACCTTATGCCGAAGGCCTAAGAATGGTTGAAGACGACGTGATCCGTTGTCGTACTAAGCTTGCAGCAGTTGAAGAAGAAACCGGCTTAGCGATTTCAGCCATTAAAGACATCAACCGTCGTATGTCAATCGGTGAAGCTAAAGCCCGCCGTGCGAAGAAAGAAATGGTTGAAGCAAACTTACGTCTGGTAATTTCTATCGCGAAGAAATACACCAACCGTGGTCTGCAATTCTTGGACTTAATCCAAGAAGGTAACATTGGCTTGATGAAGGCCGTGGATAAATTCGAATACCGTCGTGGTTACAAGTTCTCGACCTATGCAACTTGGTGGATCCGTCAGGCGATTACTCGTTCTATTGCCGACCAAGCGCGTACCATTCGAATTCCAGTACACATGATCGAAACGATCAACAAGCTGAACCGTATCTCTCGCCAAATGCTACAGGAAATGGGCCGCGAGCCTTCTCCTGAAGAACTGGCTGAGCGTATGATGATGCCGGAAGATAAGATCCGTAAGGTACTGAAAATCGCCAAAGAACCTATCTCCATGGAAACTCCAATCGGTGACGATGAAGATTCGCATTTAGGTGATTTTATCGAGGATACGACCCTCGAACTACCACTGGACTCAGCGACCAGCGAAAGCTTGAAAAACGCCACACACGAAGTGTTAGCAGGTCTAACCGCCCGTGAAGCGAAAGTATTGCGTATGCGTTTTGGTATCGATATGAACACTGACCACACTCTTGAAGAAGTGGGTAAGCAGTTCGACGTAACCCGTGAACGTATTCGTCAGATTGAAGCTAAGGCACTGCGCAAACTGCGTCACCCTTCACGCTCAGAAATCTTAAAATCATTCCTAGATGAATAGGCAGTTACCAGCCTAAAGTCAGCTAAGTAAGATTTGAAGCCCTGCCTATTCAGGGCTTTTTATTGCCTCTCATACGCTAATATCGACATCAGCACAGTATCGAAGCCCTAAATTTAGGCGACGATTACATTTAAGTTGATTAACAGATAACCAATTGAATCAGTTGTGTGTATTTCAAGCCAAAACACGGGTGACAAGCGTAAGTAAGCTTAGTATACTTCCACCCGCTTCAGGTAATGACGATTACCTTAAGTCGGCCCCTTAGCTCAGTTGGTTAGAGCACACGACTCATAATCGTTAGGTCCACGGTTCAAGTCCGTGAGGGGCCACCAATTCTGATAAGGCGTAGCTGGTTAGTAACCACTACGCCTTTTTCATATCTAGGCATTACAGTTGCTGTAATGGGTGACGTAGTGTTTAAACTCGCATTAAAAAATATCAAGTTAGCACATCTGTTACATACCTCTCCTTTTCTTTAATATCATCTTCCTCCAGTGAAAGAAAAAGCTTATCTTACTGATTAAAGAACCTAATTAATCAGAAGGATTTGACCTTGAAAACAACTAACTGCCTGTTCATTTTTACCTTAGTGTATGCAGCAACAGGCTGTACTAGCATGCCAAATAATGCTCAAACTTCTGTCAAAGAGTTCTCCCTCCCTCCCATAGAACAAACTACGGAAGCATTTATGGGGGACAATATGCTCTATCAAGGCAAAGCATCTACAGCTAAATATCTCCATGTATCAAGAACCATAGATGGTGCGAGCTATGATATTTACGAAGGTTTTTATAAGGCTCTGGGAGATAAAGAAGGAAAAAACTTCTATGCCATTGTTGGAAATCCTGGTGCAGTAATCAAAAACCCTTTTGTAGATCCTGCCTTAGCAATCTCTGTTAACAGCGATAAAGAAGTCTGTGTTTCTACACCATTGGTGATCGAAGCGGCTTGCTATGAAGGTGGTAATCCTGAAGAAGTTGCTCGTAGCATTGAGTCACCTCAAGACTTCCAGCAAACCTTAATTTACAGTGGCAGTGATGGAAAAGTAATTAAATTGTCCTACAGAGAATTTACTGGGGGCATGGCTCGTGATGCCTTTAGTAACGGCGTTGAATACGATATGGATAAATCAAATATCATTCGCTACAAAGGCGCAGAAATTGAAGTTATAAAATATGACAATCGCAGCATAACCTATAAAGTTTTGAAACCATTCAAACCTGCAGTTGAATACAAATACTAATTTTACGAAGGCAACTTGCGAACACCCAAGTATCGAGTATCAAAATTGCAACCAATGAGATACTCGATACTACCTCATAAAAACTGTCGCCTCTAACGTGCGCAGAATCTCATAGTTCTAGATCTTTTAATGCCCCCCGTGACTTCCAAATATTATTTTATAACGCATTTTAGAAAGAACATTATTTGGCTCATTTTTACAATGAGCATGACTTCCGAAAACTATCGCTAATGTGTATCGAATTTAGATTAACTAACGTGTGCGTAATTTTCTTGACCGCCACAGCTTAAAAATACGCCAGTTACGCTACTCATTTGAAAGCTGTATTTGAATGTGTATAGATCCCCGTAAAACCTTGCGACACCCACCTAATAAAAAGCCCCCAGCTAAGGAGGCTTAGTTCAAAGGTCTAGCTAGCAGCAAAAAATACTTGTGATTAGCCTCTATTTTACTCGTTCGTTTTATTTCCCCCTAAGAGCCATAGCAAACGTACGAGCAAAAAAGGTCAATCAGGAGCTACAACCACAGTGACTAACCTACCGTCAATTTCCTTTAAAACGCCTTTATCAATACAGCCCTTAAGCCACTTTGAGAAATTACTGATCCCCTTCTGGCCTTGAGCTTTTAAGTCATCCCTTATCACAGCAATGGCGGTAGATTCCTCACTGACCATTCTTGAGCGAACCGCTTGATATAATGCCTGCTCGCTAGCTGTTAGTGGCTTTATATCTTGGGTAACGGGTTCTAAAGGCACCATACCCACATTTAAAGCAGCTAATGATCGTACGTCATCACCATCATCATCTGTAAATAACTTATGCTCTACCAACTCGAACGCCTGAGCGGGTTGCTCTTTCTCATCTTTGGATTTAGTCGCTGTGAGAATGTAAGCCAATTTAGGCTCACGTTCTCGCTCTATGCGATATTCAAAATCACACGCAGCCCGTAACGATGATGAGCCTCTCGCCCTCTCCTTGTCTTGTACTCCGCTATGATGGACGATTAACAATGTAGCACCACCAGTATTAGCTCTGATTTGATCACAAGCAGATATAAACGCTCCCATATCTCTAGCTTGGTTTTCATCCGCACCGCCAAAACTCCGCGCCAAAGTATCAATGATGACTAACCCAAAAGGCTCATCAACTTGTTTCGCTTTATTCTGAATAAGCTTCACTAATTCATTCATCTGGAAACCGTCTGTAACCTGCACACCAAAATCAATACGGTACAGCCTTGAAAGCTGCAAACCATTGTGGTATCTCATGGCTAAAGCCTTCAATCTGCGGCTAACACCAACGCCACCTTCACCCGCAATATAAAGGACTGGGCGACTCTGAACACGGCAGCCATTCCAATCTAAGCCCAAAGCGATATGAACAGCCCATGACAACGCATGAAATGATTTGTAGCTACCCGATGCCCCGTAAATCATGCCAAACGAATTAGCAGGTAAAAAGCCTTTGATTAAATAGCTAAATTGTTGATCGTAGCCCTCCCACCCCTGCGCTAGCGAAAACAGTGATTCACGCTCCTTTATCTTTGCTAGTGGCTCTAAGCTTGCATCGACCACTTGCGGCTTTATAGGCTGACTAATAACGTCAATTCGTTCAGCTTTAGGAATATCAGCACAGTCCATTAGGCCACCTCCCGCGCTGCTGGTGGCATTATGTATACGCCATTTACCGCTAAGGCAGCCTTGATAGCTTCGCGCTCGCCCGTTCCGCTTTCGTCATTATCGGCAATAATCACAACGTCAGCCTTTGGCCTACTTTTCCGCACAGCTAAAGCAACATTAATCAAATTACCTGCACTGAAGGCACACAATACCAACGCATTGGGTACGCACTCCGACACCGCTGCACAAGTAGCAAAGCCTTCGCCTATGTAGACCTGATTGCTGTCTTTACCTGATAACGGATAAAAGCCGCCTTTTAGCCTTGTACCTGCCAAAATATGCTTTTCACCGTTAGGCTTTATAAACTGCAAGCCAGCCAATTGCGGATTAAATACTGGCACCACCAGCGAGCCAATATCCATCTTGTGATCGCCGTATAAGTAAAGCGTGTTTGCTAGCTCAAACGTATCAAATGGCTGCACTTGTTTTGCCTGTAGATAAATATTGCTGGCGAGGGCAGGCTTGCAGGTTTTAAGTGTACAGAGCGCCCTTGTAGCGGCTTTGGCTTGTTTAGCGGTAAGCTTTAGCGCCTCTTGTACCTTTGCTTGTTCAGCCTTTCGTTTACTGCTCTCAAGGGCTGCGGTATTGACTTTATGACCAATGGATAAACCCACATAAGGCGCGACCATTAAAGCCGCTCCTCGTGCGTTTACGCTATGTACTTTTGCCACCAGCGATAAACCATCACCGCTACCACAGCCACGGCAAACATAGGTTCCACGACCTTCTAAATCATCAAAGGTAAAACGGTCATAGCCACCGCAATTAGGGCATGGTTGCGCTTTGTTGTAGTGAATATCAACACCTAACCTATTGAGTATGCTAAGCCAATGACCATTAGCTAACGAGGTGACATTGCGAATTAAATTATCATTCATGGTCAAGCCTCCTTAGCAACCAATGTGAAGGCTTTCTTATTCCATTTAATGGCAGTTTTTCAAATGTATAGCCCGCTTTTGCAAGACGTATTGCCAGCTTTTTACTAATGTCATGGGCATTTGAAATACCCAAGTTTGCATGAATTTCATGGGTAGTTATTAGTGGGATGTTATAAACGAGTGATATAAGGCGCTGGCCACAATCCCCCCCCCCCAAGGTGTTTTAAGGCACTGGGTAGCTCTTTGTGCGTGATTAAGCTAAGATTCGGAACGATTGCTTTTGTTAATGCAGTCTGACGGGCAGTGTCAATCTTGGCGGGTTGGCTGCCTGTTTTTTTATGGTTTAAATTATTCATGGTTTGCCCCTTCTAACTGAGCTAACCACTCATTGTATTGCTCTTGCTTCCAGCCTATTGCGCGCCCGCCTTTCATTATTGGTTTCGGGAAAGATTTATCTTTTGCCCACCAACGCCAGATAGAGCGACGATCGCGACCTGTAAGTACTTCCATTTGCTTATAGTTGATAAGCGGTTGTAGTTGATTAGTTTGTGTCATGTGTTGAACCTCAATGTTACTTAAAAAGACATCGTAAGAATGAGGCATTTTTGAGATATAAAAAAAAGGTAGTTACTAACTCCCTACTTTTTTGGGCGTCCACGCTGACCTTTTCGTGGATTCAAATCGGATATGTATTGTCTAATTGTCACTGGAGCAAGGTTCATTTTACTAGCCACCAATTCGGATACATTTTGCAAAGTAAAGTGAGGGGATTCTTGCCAGAATCCTTTAGCTAACGTTCTAGCTTCCGTCTGCGATGAAGTAGTTCTTTTTTCAGAATGATGAACAGACGCTAGCCTTTCCGTTACAAACTTCTCAATTAATACAAAACTTTGCCTATAATAATGAGAATACATTCCTTCAAGACCACACGCTCTTGCCAATAATGCTGCGGCAAGTAGTGAATTATGAATCTCCAGTAGTTTAGGGTCTGTTACGATTCCTTTGAACATATCGCTGAGCACAGTCAGACGCTTCCCATCTCGATAATATAAAACACTGTCATTAGCCTTTTCTAGCATTTCGCGTTTAATCTCCCCTATGTCATCTGGGATATTTACATCATCTATTAACTCTAATTTTGAAATCATTTTTTCAAGACTTTTCAATAACACCTTTATGTCTTCTGTAGATGAAAATCCATCAGATCCTGCATTAATTAATCTCTTATTTGGCATGACATGGCCTCAAACTAACAACATTTCCCTGCTCAACTTCGTTTAACTTAGCTTCCCATGCTTCAAGGGCTATGCGCTTTTCGGGCAAATAGCTGTAACGGTCATAATGCTTGCTAGATACGTCATTAAGGGCATGGTTCTGTAATCTGTCCCTAATGTCTTTAGATATGCCTAGCGCGCCCATAAGTGTTTTACAGGTGCGCCTAATATCACGAGCAACAAAGTGTTTCGCGTCTGGTCTAGCTTCCCGATAACGGCAAAGACTTTGCGATAAGGAATCAAGCCGCATATGCTGGCTATGGTCGAATTTATGCGGAAAAATGAAGGGGTTTAATGGATCTCTTTCAGCATAAAGCTGTTCAAGTATTGTTATTGCAGACTCAACCAAAGGTAACAGGTGAGCACGTTTGTTTTTTGATACATCAGCAATAATTTCAAGTGTCGCTTCATTCCAGTTGATTGCATCCCATCGGCTAGCCGCTAGCTCGTAGGGACGTTGCCCACCAGTATAAAAACAAAGCTGTATTAACTTGGCTACATGAAACCCCATCCTAAAACCTTCGCGGGTTTCGAGTATGGCTAATAACTCTCGCGTTTCATCAAAGGTAAGGTAATTTTCACCAACGCTTTCGGCGGCCGTCTGCTTTGGTATTGCTAGTACAGGATTAAAGCCAATGCCAAATAAAACATCACAGCCCATTTTGGCAGGATCATTATCATGCTTAAGACCATAGTTAAAAGCGGCACTAAGGTATGAGCGAATACGGTTGCTTTGAACTGCTGCCCCTCTGCGTATGATCCGCCCTAGAATCAACTTAATGTCATCTACGCTTACGTCCTTAGCCTTAGTTTCAGGCTTTACTATTGGGTAAACTTCTGCTTCAAGCGCATGTAACACGGCTTTAAAGGTTCGTTTGCCGTCAACCTTCATTTGCTGGGTATAACCTTCAAATAGCTGACCTAGGCTACCTTTCTTTGCTTCAACTTGCTGAGCGGCCTTTTCTTTTGCTTGCTCCTTTTCAATTTCAATTTTGGGATCAAGCCCCTGCTTTAACATCCCCGCTAGCGGCTGAGAAATTTCGCGCGCTTGTGCAAGCGTCATAGAGGGGTAACGGCCTAATTGAACATATTGCCGCTTACTGTCAATTTGATATTTGAACGAAAAGACTTTGGCACCTGAAGGGTAAACAGCAATGACTAAACGACCTGCTCCACGCTCGCGGGATGAGTCAATTAATTCATACTTATTGTCTTTGGGTTTTGCACCTTTGACTTCGCGTTCCGTGAGGGCTTTTGTTGTCATGGCATGGCCTTGAGTTAAAGCATTGCCATAGCCTAGTGTTACAGTTGCTGTAACGGGTGACGTAGTGGCAAGACTGAGTGAGATATAACAAAACAATACAAGACCACCAGCAACATAGTAAAGCATTAATCTTACTAAGTTTTATGTCTCATTAAATTAATTTATTATCTCATTGAATCTTGCCATTTTTATGACTCATAATCGTTAGGTCCACGGTTCAAGTCCGTGAGGGGCCACCACCCGATTCAACAAAAAAGCCCATTGATTCAATGGGCTTTTTTGTATCTAATTGTCCCGTCCTGAAATACGTTGACATAAAGAGGACTTCTTTATGACAACATCAATTAACTCAAGCCGTAAGCGCACACAACGAGATTACACCTTAGCCTTTAAATTAGGCGTTGTAGAGCGTGTTGAAAAAGGCGAAATGACGTACAAACAAGCCCAAGCCTGTTTTGGTATTCAAGGCCGTTCAACCGTACTCGTTTGGCTTAGAAAACATGGTAGACTCAATTGGTCGAAACCTTTTCAGCATCCCCTTATGCCTAAGTCAAAAGAAACCCCTGCCGAAACTATTAAGCGCCTTGAACGTGAGTTAGCAGAAGAGAAACTGCGTAACAAAATCCTCAATGGCATGGTTGATATCATGGACAATGAATATGGAGCTGGCCTCAGAAAAAAGTACTTATCCGGTACGTCTGGCAAGCAAAAGGCAACGGCGAAATAAACCTCGCAGCTGCATGTCGTGCTGCGGGTATGTCGAGGCAAGGTATTTATCAGGCAGTTGCGCGAATGGAAAGTCGTAGAGCTGAGCTATCGGTCATCAAAGACTGGGTCCAGTACTGGCGTAAATATATGCCAAGGTTAGGGCCCGCAAGCTCTACACGTTGATAAAATCCAGGCTGGTTGAGCACGATATTAAACTCGGGCGAGATGGGTTCTTTACCTATTTGAGAAGTGAAGGTTTACTGGTTAAACCGAAGAAAAGCTACACAAAAACCACGTTCAGCAAACACTGGATGAAGAAGCATCCTAATCTGCTGAAAGAGGAAGGACTGCATGATGCAGGGCATGTACTGGTCAGCGATATCACCTATCTTGAGTCAGACCAAGGTGTGCACTACCTGTCACTGGTCACCGATGCCAGCTC